>JAKAPV010000062.1 GCA_021806845.1 Bacillota bacterium
ATCTTGCCCGCGTTTGCGACCATCCAGTCGGCATCGGGCGCCTGCCGCTGCACGACGTAGAACATGAACGTGAGCCCGTTGCCCACCGCGGACGGGGTGCCCGCAAAATGCGGCCAGAGCGGCACCTCGAACTCCTGGGAGAGCTTTGGGTTCATCGCAACGGAACTGCCCATGTCGGTGACCCGGCTGATCGAGAGGGGAACGAGCGCCAGGAGCCCCTGCTGCCGCATGTTCGGCTGCGCGAGCGTGGCTTCGAGCGCGGTCTGGCCGGTGTTGATCGCATCGAAGTAGTCGAGCAGCACGGCCCCGGCGCTCATGGACGCGCTGTTCGGCACCGGATGCGGAACGTAGGCTCCGATCCTCTCGAGCCATGCGAGATAGTCGAGGCCCGTGATCTGTGACACCGTCAGGCCCTGCAGCGACACGTCCCCCATCGGGGCCCCCGGCGCGCTTGCGCTGGCGTAGAGTCCGACGACATCGCTCCCCAGTTCGAGACACGTCGCTGAGTTCTGCGGCGGGTAGCTGGCGGCTACCGCGCTGACCGTCTTCCCGAGGTACGCAGTGAGCGGCAGACCAGCGTCCTGCGACAGCGCGTTCCATGTAGCCGTCTCCACGGCGCTCGCGCTGGCCACAGCGATCGGTCCGCCGGTGAGGGATGAGGACAGCGTCACGCGCGGCCAGGGCCCCTGCGCCGTGACTTCCGCCCCGGCGATCTTGTGTTGCGCGAGGGCCGCAACGCAGCTCTTCGCCTGGCGCCGGGCAAGCGACTGATGCGGGCGGGCGGGCGCCGGCGGCTTCTGGCTGCTCCTTGCGGCGCAGCCGGCGAGTGCGACTGCCGCGACAGCGGCGATCACGGCGACGACCCGACGCACCCGCACCACCTCTCCTCCAATATCACCCAGCTTCCGCCCGAACACAAGGAAGGTCCCTGGCGGGGGACCTTCCTCAGCAGAGGAGCCTACACGTGCGCTTGCAGAAAGCGCGTGCGGTACTCCACCACGCGCCGCTTCCACGCGAGACCGCGCACGAGGTGCCGAGACTCCGGGAGCACCTGCACCGAGAACGGGCGGTTCGCCTCGACGAGCGCCGAGATCATGCGCGCCGAGTGGCGGAAGTGCACGTTCTCGTCGACGAGCCCGTGGATGATCAGGAGATCCCCCTGCAGACGGTCGGCGAGCGGCCAGAGCGCCGCCCCGTCGTAGCCGGCCTTGTTGTCGTCGGGCAGCCCCATGTACCGCTCGGTGTAGGTCGTGTCGTACCAGCGGAAGTCCGTGACGGGAGCACCCGCGACTCCGGCCTTGAACACCTCTGGCGCCTTGAGCAAGGCGGTCAGCGTCATGAAGCCGCCGTAGCTCCAGCCGCAGATCCCGACGCGCGCCGGGTCGGCGTTCTCCTGCGCGATCAGGTGGCGCACTCCGGCGATCTGGTCCTCGAGCTCCACTGTGCCGAAATTCCGGAACAGCGCTGACTCGAACGCCAGCCCACGCCCGTAGCTCCCCCGGTTGTCGAGCTTCCAGACGATATAGCCCTGCTGGGCGAGGTACTGGGCTTCGAGGTCCGCCGTGAGCTCCCAGCTGCAGGGGACCGTCTGGGCGTGCGTGCCGCCGTAGACCGCAACGACGACCGGCAGCTTCCCCGGCGCGGGATGCCGCGGACGGTAGATCGCGCCGTACAGCTCCGTCTTGCCATCGGCCGCGGTGATCTTGACGATCTCCGGCACCGCAAGCCCGATCTGCTCCGCAGAGATGGACGCCTCTGCGTGGATGAGCGCCTCCCCAGCCTCTCCGATGCGGTGCAGCACCGTGACAGCGGGGTGGGTCGGGCTGCTGAAGCGCTCCACATAAAAGCGCGCGTCCGGCGAGAACGTCGCAGTGTGCCAGCCCGGCTCCTTCGTCAGGCGTTCGGAGTCTCCCCCGTCGAGCGGCGCCGCGAAGATGTGGCGCTGCGTCGGGTCGCCCTCCCAGCCGACGTAGTAGGCGACGCGACGCTCTTCGTCCACCGCCGCAAGGGCATTCATGTTCCCCGCGTCCGTTCCGACCATGCGCTCGGACCCGTCCGCGGCACGCAGGTAGAGGCGGCGCTGTCCGGCTCGCTCGCTGGAGTAGAGCAGTTCGCCGGTCTTGAGGAAGCGGGTGTCGTCGTTCACGTTGAACCAGGGCGCGCTATCCTCCGTGAGCAGCGGGCGCGCCGCCTTGTCGCCGGGGTGGTAGAGCACCCAGGAGCCGCGCTGCTGCAGGCGGTCCAGCCAAAGGGCGCAGAGGTCTCCCTGCGGCGTCCAGAGAACGCGCGCGAGGTACTCGCCAGCACCGTCGCACCAGCTCGTCTCGCCGCCCTGCGCGGACACGATGCCAAGGCGCACCCGCGCGTTCTCCGCCCCGGCGAAGGGGTAGCGATGCTCTTCGACCCAGACGGGGTCCGCGGCCTGATGGGCGATCGGGAATGCGGGGATGTGGCGCTCGTCGGCCTCCTCGTACGCGATCAGCTCACCGTCGGGGCGGATCCAGTAGCCCTCGCCGCGCCCAAGCTCCTCCTGGGCCGCGTACTCCGCGAGACCATGGGTGAGCCCCTCCTGCGCTCCTCGGGTCAGCGCCTGCACCTCGCCGGTCTCGAGATCCAGGACATGGAGGTCGCCGTCGCGGACGAACGCGATGCGACGGCCATCGGGGAAGAGGCGGGGATCCAGGGCGCCCTCGAGTGGCTCGACAGCGCGCAGTTGCGTACCCGTCTGGCCGATCCAGTACTTGCCGCCGTGCGGCACAAGCACCGTCTGGCCGAACACCTGGAATGACGTGATGCCGCCCCACGCCTGGCGCAACCGCTCGCGGCGCAGCTCGTCCTCGAGCGAGTAGGCATCGCCTTCGCCGGGCGGCGTCGCGAGCAGGCTCGCCTCGCGCCTGGCTACGTCGTAGGTCCACAGGTCCAGCACGGTGCTGCCCTCGCGGGGCAAGAGGTAAACGACCCGGGATCCGTCCTGCAGGAACTGGACGTTCTGCGGACCTCCCTGCCCGGGCGGCGGAAACGTTGCGATGTCGTCGAGGCCAATCCGCTCATAGCGCTTCATGCACGGGAGTCCCTCTCTGCAGTCCGGATGGGACCGCTCTTCGCCCCGGATCCCGCCTGTGCCTGCCTCAGCGGCGTTGGGAGTCCGTATCCAGCTCTGCGAGGATGCAACTCTCTTCGCTGAGGACAGCCGCTTCGGCGCGCAACATCTCTCTCGCGCGCTCCAGCTGCTCGCGCGCGGTCACGTGCGTGACGAGCGAGACCATGGCCTCGTCGTCGCTGCTGGGCGGCTGGTGGACGGATCGCAGGCTGATACCGGCGCGGGAGAATGCCTCGGCGACCGCGGCCAGCGTGCCCGCCGCTTCGCGCACGCGCAGGCGCAGGTAGTACGAATGCTGATGGGCGTGCAGCGGCAGCAGCGGCGCCGGCTCGAGCGGCAGCGCGACGCTGCGCCCCCCGACGCGCCGCGCCCGCGCTGCGTCCAGGATGTCGCCAATCACCGCGGAGCTCGTCGCGGGCCCGCCCGCGCCGGGACCCGCAAACAGCAGCTCGCCGATCGGATCGCCGCATACGTAGACGGCGTTCTGCGCACCGCTGACGTCCGCGAGCGGGTGGCTGCGGGATATGAGGGTCGGTGAGACCCCCAGCGCGAGTCCGTCCGGGGTCGCCTGCGCACGCGCCACGAGCTTGATCACCGCGCCGAGGTGCTTCGCCTCGCGCACGTCCGCGGCGCTGATCGAGCGAATGCCGATGCGGTCGACCGCGTCCACGTCTACCCAGCCGCCGAACGCCAGACTCGCCAGGATCGAGATCTTGCGGGCGGCATCGACCGCGTCCAGGTCGTCGGAGGGGTCCGCCTCGGCGTAGCCCCGCTCCTTCGCCTCCGCAAGCGCCGCATCGAAGCTCACCCCGTCCTCGTGCATGCGGCTCAGAATGAAGTTCGTGGTGCCGTTCACGATGCCGTAGATCGCCCGCAGGCGGTTGCCGGCGAGCGACTCCTGCAGCGAGCGAATGATCGGGATGCCGCCCGCGACCGCCGCCTCGAAGAGAAGGTCTGCGCCGGCCCGCTCGCCGGCGGCGGAGAGATCCGGGCCGGATCTCGCAATGACTTCCTTATTGGCCGTCACGACGGCCTTGCCGCGGCGAATCGCCTCGGCGATATAACTGTGGGCGGGTTCGAAGCCGCCCATCAGTTCAACGACGACCTCGATGTCCGGGTCTTTCAGGATGTCGTCTGGCTCGTAGGTCAGACGCGAGCGCATGCTCTGCGGCCTGGGTTTGTCCTGGTCACGGACGAGAATGCGGGTTACCTCGATCTCTTCGCCGAGCCGGGCGGCGAAGAGTTCCCGCTCGAGGTCGAGCACCTCAACCACCTGACGGCCGACCGTCCCGAGTCCCAGCACACCGATGCGCAAACCGGCCCACCGCCTTGATTGTAGTGGGTGCTATTGTAGCCGATCACGGCGGAGCAGGATAGGTACGGGCCGGCCCGTCCGTGCTAGGATATCCTGGGGGGTATGGGACATGGCGCTTCTGATTCGCGAAGCCGAGGTGCACACGCTCCTCACGGTCGATGACGCGATCGCTGCGGTGCGCGAAGTGCTGGAGGCGCAGGGAGCGGGCTCCCTGTCCGAGCAGCCGCGCCGCCGCGTGGCAGGCCAGGACGCCGTGCTCTCCGGCCTGTTTGCGACGCATCCCGGGCGAAGTCTGATCGGCGGCAAGGTCTATGTGGCGTCGAAGAGCGGCGGGATCGGCTTCATGATCCCCATCTGGGACCAGCGCAGCGCGCGCCTCCTCGCCCTGATCGAGGGGGACAGACTGGGCCAGCTGCGTACGGGCGCCATGTCCGCCGTCGCTGCGGATCTGCTCGCGCGCAAGGACGCGACGCGCCTTGGCATGATCGGTGCGGGCTACCAGGCGGAGACGCAGCTCGAGGCGATCGCCCGCGTGCGAAGGCTCGAGAAGGTTACCGTCTACGCGCGCAGCCGCGATCGCCTGGAGGCGTTTTGCCGGCGCATGAGCCAGCAGGCGGGCGTCCCGGTCGTGCCGGCCGCAAGCGCTCTCGAGTGCGTACAGGGTCAGGACGTCGTCGTCACCATCACCGGTGCCAAGGAGACGGTCCTGTTCGGCAAGGATCTCGAACCGGGCCAGCACATCAACGCGGCAGGGTCGAACCGGGCGCACGACCGGGAGATCGACGACGAGGCCGTACGGCGGGCAAGCGTCGTCGCCGTCGACTCGCGCGCCACGGCCGAGATCGAGGCGGGCGACGTGATCCCGCTGCTCGCGCGCGGCGAACTGCAGCTGCAAGACCTCCCGGAACTCGGCGAGATCTACACCGGCAAGCGGCAGGGGCGGCGCGGCGACCAGGACATCACACTCTTCCTCTCCCAGGGCATCGCGGCCCTCGACGTTGCGACAGGCGCCATCGTGCTGGAGAAGGCCCGCGCGGCAGGCATGGGCCAGGAGGTGGACTTCCTCTCGTGAGCACCCTCCTTCGGCCAACCCTCCCGCAGGGGCGGACTGCAAGCGTGCAGGAGTTCGGCGATGGCGCCGACGTGGCGCTGCTCCTGCCGGGCTCCGGCGCGGACCGCATGACGCTCGGCCTACAGGGCCGGGCACTGGCTGCCGCGGGCCTGCGCGCCCTCTCGCTCGACTACCCCGGCCTCGGCATGTCGGAGGACCATCCACTGCCGGCCAGCATGGAGGACCTCAGGGACTACGCCTTTTCCGTCCTCGATGCCCTTCACGTCGAGCGTTGCCACCTGCTCGGCCACTCCCTCGGATCCGCGCTGGCGCAGGAGATGGCGCTGCATAGCCCGCAGCGCATACGCTCGCTCGTGCTGCTCGGCACCTGGGGACGGCTCGACCCCTTTATCAGCCTGCGCGGCCGCATCGTCTCAGCGGTGGTGCGCCTCGGCTACCAGGAGCGGACAGAGCTCCTGCCGTACTTCATGGCGAGCCGCCCGCTCGTCAACGCGCTCCAGGGCGGTGCGGGAGCGCTCGGGCTGCGCGGCAGCCGTGCCGTTGCCGACGAGACGATGCGCCACTACCTCGAGCTCACACGCGACCCGGACCGTCTGGAGCGGCTGCGCTCGCTGCGCGTCCCGGCGCTCGTGATCGCCGCCGAGCGGGACCTGATGACGCCGCCCGAGTACGGCCGGGAGGTCGCGCAGGCTCTGCCCCAGGCGGAGTTCCAACTCCTGACCGGTGAGCGCGCCGCCCATCTCTTCCACTACGAGATGGCGGAAGAGACAAACGAGCAGATCCTGCGCTTCCTCCGCTCCCTGACCGGCCCCGGGCCGCATTGAAAGGAGGGTTCCCATGGCATCGCTCTCCGACCTCCCCGAACCAGAGCGCCGCCGCGTGGTGCGCCTGGGGTACTGGACCTGGGCCGTCCTGGTGCTTGGCGCGACGGCCGCGGTCCTCTTCGTGCGCAAGATCGCGCCCGCAGTGACCGCGCCGCTCTCCGCGGTGCTTGTGCTCGCGTTCGTCGTCATGGAGATCTACCAGCCCATCCTGATCCGCCGCCTGGCGCGAGAAACGCAGCAGAGCAAATAGCCTTGCATGCAGACGGCCGGGAGGCTTCCTCCCGGCCGTCCGCCGTCTCTCAGGTGTTCGCCGTTTCCGCGGCTTCCTGTTGCGCGGCGGGGTGCCTCGCGGCGCGCCAGAGCACGGCGCCCGCTGCCGCTAGGCACCCCGCCGCGAGGAAGACCGCTCCCCAGCCCGCCGCCTGCGAAAGCCAGCCGAGCAGCGGGAAGAGGGCGGCTACGAGGCCGCTCTGCAGCGCGCTCTGCAAGGAGAGCAGCGTCGCGCGCAGCCGCCCTGGGAAGAGCGGCGTCTGCTCCGCATCCAGCGCCGCCTCATAGGCTCCTCCCGCCGCGCTTTCCACCTGCTGCAGCGCGGCGGCGGGCCAGAGGGAGAGAGTGCCCAGACCGGTGTAGACCGCCGCGAGCGCAAGCGGCAGCAGGCGCACCATCCGCCCGCGCGCGCGGGGGTCGCGCACGCGCGCAGCTGCGAAGCTGCCGCCCGCGAGCGCGAGGTCCGAAGTCCCTCTCGCCCACGCGACGAGCGATGCGGCGGCGCCCCGGGCGGCGAGCAGCGGCTGCAGGAGGAGCGATGCGAGGTTCATGGCGGCGAAGGTGAAGGCGCCCGCCAGGATCGGCGCCCAGAGCCCTCGCGCGGCGGGGAGTATCTCGCGCCAGGGGACCTCTTGATCTCGCGGTCCCTGCGCGTGGGCCGGCTCCCGCAGCCAGAGCGCCGCGAAGAAGGCAAGTCCAAGCGCAGCGCTCTCGCCGTAGTACGGCAGCGCAAGGCCGCCGATCGCCGCGAGCGCGCCCCCCGCGAAGATGCCGCCGGCGCTGGCGAGCGAGCGCACGCCGCCCGCGTGCGCCGCGCGGTGCGGATAGTCCTTTGCATCCGCTGTCATCGCGTAGAGGAGCGCACGGTCGGCCCCGCTCGGCAGCACCCAGGAGAGCGCGGAGAGCATGAACGCCGCAAGGTAGACGCCCGGTGTGCGGGCGGCAAGGAACATGAGGTTCGAAGCCACGCCGCAAAGCGCGCCGAGAGCGAGGCTGGCCCGGTGCCCGACCCGGTCCGCGAAATACCCAGTCGGCACCTCGGCTACGAGGACGGTTGCGTGAAAGGCGGACTCCAGCAGGCCGATCTCCCAAAGCGGAAGGCCGCGTCCCAGCAGGAAGAGGATCCAGATGCCGCCGGTCGCACGGGCGCTCGCGAGAGCCAGATAAGTGTAGTAGAGCAGCAAGGCGGTACCTCCTGTAGAGAGAAGAACGGGGCCGGAAGCGCCGCAGCGCTCCCGGCCCCGACCGTCCCCCGGTTAGGAGGCAATAGGCCCAGGCGGACGCGCCGCAGCGCCTGAAATGGGCATACGAGTGCCCGAGCCGTCCGAAAGGCCCATCTTCCCACGGTAGATCGCGAGGTGCCGCATCTCCCGGCGCAAGGCCGTCCCTCCTTCGCTGGATGCAGTGATCAGGTCTTTAGGCGCTCGTGGAACTGCGCTTGCCGCCGCGCGCCGCTTTGCGGATCGCCTCAATCTCTTCGTCCGGGATCGAGCGCTCGAATCGGCGGAATCCCGCGACGGAGAAGCCGTGCTTCTTCGCGAGCTCGCGGATCTCGCGCACCCGGTCCGCACGGATGTCGAGGCCGAGCGTATACGGTTCGTAGCGCCGCTCGAGCGCCAGTATCATCGTCTCGGCAATGCATGCCTCGGCGTATCCCGGGGGGAAGCCGAAGTTAAAGTTGAAGTTGACCTCGCCCGGAACCTCGATGACGCCGCCGTCGATCACCAGGACGTCGCGGCGCTGCTCGTAGACCTTCTCGGAAACGTTGCGCGGCCGCGCCACGTCGCAGACCACGGCGCCGGGCCTGAGATCACCCGGTTCCAGAAGAACCCCCGTCGCCGACGACACAGTGAGGACGATGTCTGAGACGGCGGCCGCGGCACGCACGTCGGTGGAGATCTCCACAGTGGTGTGCGTCCCGAGCGCCTGCACATCCTCCGCCACCTGCAGCAGCTTGCGCTCCTGGCGCCCGACCAGCACGAGGCGGCGGACCTCTCCGGCGAGTGCGGCCGACGCCGCGCGGCCGATGGCGCCAGACGCGCCCACGACGGCCGCCGTCGCGTCCTCCGGTGCGATATCCATGCGCCGGGCCCCAAGCAGGGCCCCGTCGACGGCAGAGGCCGTCGTGTACGAATTGCCGGTCGTGACCGGGATCCTCAGGCCGTTCGCGACCGAGACGCCCCGGTCCCCGATTACCTTGGTGAACGCGCCGAGTCCGAGGATGCCTGCGCCAAGCTGCTCTGCGATGCGCCCCGCGCGCAGGAGCTTCGGCAGCATCACCTCGCGGAAGGGAAGGTCGAGCATGAGGTGCGCGGCGATCGGCACGACGATGAACCAGCCTTCCGCCTCGACGCCCGTCTTCGACTTTGCGCCGGTGATGTGCGACGCCTTGAACGGTGGCAGGTGGCTGAATGCCTTCTCCACTGCTGACTCCGGAAGATGCCGCAGGATCGGGAACTTGCGCGTGAAGTCGTCAAAGCGCAAGGGGTGCAGCACAAACGCAAACCGCTCCACGCGCATCCTCCTACGTGTGCACAAACCTGTGCACATGGTAGCATGGCCCGCCTCCCCAGGCAACGCGGGCAACCATCTAGCGCAGCGCCCAGAAGATGCCGTCACCTTCAAAGATCAGCGCGCGAGCGCCTTGCGGGGAGGTCGTCTCATGTGTCTCTCCTGCCTCCCAGAGCGCAGCGTCGCCGATCCCGAGCCGCTCCGGTTCACCCTCCTCGCCGCTCGCCAGCACCTCTCCGTCGACGACGAGCAGGAGCTGCTCCGAGGCCGCGGGGTGTCGCCCGATCACGGCTCCGGCTTGCAGTCGCACGAAGACGGCATGTACGCTGATCTCGCCTGCAAGCAGCGGCGAGAGCAAAAAGCCCCGACTGCCGTACTGCGTGATGTTGCGCGCCGCGTCCTCCCTGAGGTGCAGTGTGCGCATGTCCTCCTCCGCTCCCTTCAACGAATCGGGGGCACCGGCTGTCCGGCGCCCCCGCATCAATTTCTCTATAATGCCCGGCCTTTGCCACCGCGGTGGGTGTCATGGTGGCGCCGCAGGTCCGCTTGCTTGTCCTCGCTGTCCTTCATGAACCTCGCGAGCTTGTCTTCGAAGTTCTGCGGACGTCCAGGACCGCGTCGCCCTTGACCGCCGAAGGACGGACGCCCTTCGGAGCGCCGGGGGCCGGAGGATGCACCGGGTTGTGCTTGGCGGATCGAGAGCCCGATCTTCTGGTTGCCGTCGAAAGACAGGATCTTCACCTTGACCTTGTCCTGTTCCTTGAGGAAGTCCTTGATGTCGTTCACGTAGGCATCAGCTACCTCTGAAATGTGAACGAGCCCCGTCTTTCCAGAAGGCAACAGCACGAACGCGCCGAAGCGCGTAATGCCTGTCACCACACCCTCTACCACGGCACCGACCACGATCTCTGTGTCCGCCAAATTCTCCCCGCTTTCCATAGTTGGCGGTGGCATGCGCCACTACCTCTGATAGCAATTCTAGCGGGGAAAACCGAGGGGCGTCAAGCGGAGAGACGCTAGGGAGCCGACTTCACGAGCAAAGGAACGGATCCGGGCTGCGCATAGTGCAGCGCGCTGCGCACGGCGGCTCTCTGCCCCGCCGTGGAATGCAGATACCGGATCTTCGCCTGCAAGGCCCGGTTGTTCTTCTGCACTTGACTCAGCTGCTGGGTGACGACGCGCGTCTGCGCCTGCACCTGCAGGAGCTGCAACTCGCCGATGGCGCCGGCGCCGATCAGATAGACGACGACTCCTGCAAACATCATTCGCCCGAACCGGAGCTTAAGGCGCCTCCTGCGTGGCTTTCGCGCAGGCTGCTTGGCGGGAGACTCCGGACGCAAGTGACCGGGTGAGCGCAGAGCTGCCAGGCCGATCGCATCAGCTGCCTTCGTCAATCTCGTCCTCCTCCTCTCCGCCGGACAACGCGAGCGGGTCGCCGTCCACAACGATGACGACCTGATATCCCTTCTGCTTCGCGCGGTGCAGGAGCGTGGCAACGCTCGACTCGCTCAGCTTGAGCTGGCGGGCGATCGCGTCCAGCCGCACTCCCGTTTCCTTCAATGTCACAACCTGCCGCTCGCGGAAGCTGAGACGCTCCGCGCCGCGGATCTCTATGTGCACCGCGCTGCCTCCGGGTTTGTCCACATTTTGTCCACATTCTGTGGATTATTTGTAGACCTTAGGTTCTACGCTGCCTGCGGTACTCCTGCCACGGCGTGCGCAAAATGCCCAAAAGCGCCAGGGCGGCACCGAGCCCGAGCGCGAAGCCCACGAAAACATAGGCTCGGAGATCTCCGAGCGTGCCGAGCAGCAGAGCCGTCGCGGCCAATATGCTCAGGCAGAACATCAAAAACGCTTCCAGCAGCATTCGCCAAAGACCGCGCCTGCGTCCGAGCAGCGCGATCGCATGCCAGAGAGGCACGACGCACATGCCGACCAGTACGCTGAAGAGCATGCGGTCGATCTGCTCGTAGAGGGGCAGGTCGATCACTTGAGGAGTCTCCGCCACGCGCCCTTGCGCTTGCTGTCCGCGACATAAAGAAGCGCGCCGACCTCGCCATCCAGGACGAGGTCGCCCTGCTCGAGATCAAGGTGTCGGATGTGCAGGTTCTCGCCCCGCACCGTCAGGGTGCCGAGCTGGGTTTGCAAGACGATCTCGCGGTCATCGAACGTCTCCACTTTGGCTACGCCGGTCATGGAAAGCAGATTGCGGTCGATGAGTTCGAGCGTGTGGTGCTTCTTTGGCGCCTCCGGCACGCCGCCACCTCCGTTCCCCCAATGCTATGCAGGGCATCCCGGCTTCGTTCCAAGGAACCCCTGCCCCGCAGCGAGAACCTCTCCTGGCGCGGCGCCATGCGCCGTGACGTCGGAATGGGAGATGGCGTCATTGATCCGGCACATCCTTCTCCTCACCCTGCGGGCGGACGCGACCCCCGCGGAGCTCCGAGCGATCGCGGACGGCTTCGAAGCACTCGCAAAAAGCATCCCGGACATCGCCGGCCTGAGGCACGGGACGGCCCTGCAGCTGCCCGGCAGTTCCGCGCAGCCCGCCGACTATGCGGTGCAGCTGGACTTTGATGACGAGGCCGCCTTTGCGCGCTACATCGACCACCCCTTGCACAAGGAGTTTGTGCGCAGCGCCGTTGCGCCGGTGCGCACCGGCGGCATGTCCGCACAAATCCGCCTCTAGCACGGCCGGCTGCAAGGAAGTGGGGACGTGGGCGTCAGCGCCGTCGCGCTCGTGCTGTCTTCCGCCGGCCTGCATGTGGTATGGAACGCGGCCGCGCGCGCGCAGGCGGGCCGCTTGCGTTACATGTGGCTCATCATGGTCGGCGGAGGCCTCGCCGGCCTGATCGCGTCCATCCCCTGGCTCGGGCAGCTCGACCTCGGGCGCATCTGGCCCTGGCTGCTCGCCACCTGCGTCATCCACGCGCTCTACTTCACGACGCTTGCGTCCGCATACCGCCGCTCCGAGCTGGCCTGGGCCTACACGCTCTCGCGCGCCATCGGCGTTCTCGCAACGGCCGCCGTCGCGGCGCTCGCGTTCGGAGAACGGCTCGGCGCCCTCGCCTGGTGCGGGATCGCGCTGCTCATCGGCGGGGGCCTCCTCAGCACGGGCGGGTTCGGCCGCCCGCAGGCCCTCTGGCGCGTCGCGCTGATCGGCCTGCTGATCGCCGGTTACAGCCTCGTCGACAGCCACGCGGCGCGCATCGCGCCGCCAGAGGCGTACATCGCCTTCCTCTTCCTCGGCGCGGGCATCCTCGTCGCGCCGTTCGCCCTGCGTGAAGCGCCAGCGCCCAAGGACGCGCAGGGCCTCGCGTACGGCGCCCTCAGCCTCGCCTCGTATCTGCTC
>JAKAPV010000349.1:0-1948 GCA_021806845.1 Bacillota bacterium
TCCCAGGCGCGGCCCCCGCCGCTCCACTGCACCCAGCCGATGCCCGCGGCCATCACGGCCGACCGCGGGACGGCATGGAGGGAGCGCAGGAAGTGGCCGAGCAGCGCCAGGTTGCCGCCGGCGATCTGCGCCTGGTTCCCGGCGACATACGGGTAGGCGGCCGCGACCGCCTGACCGCCGCCCAGGAGGCGGAGCTGCGGCACGAGCAGCGGCAAGCTGCCTTCGAGAAGTCGCGTGACAGCCGCCTCCTGCAAGAGGCGCCGCCGTGGCGTGCGCGCCCTCGAGATGCGCAGCACGAGATCCACCCCGACGAGGACGCAAGTGTAGTCCCAGCCTTCCCCGAGGAGCCGGACCGGCTCGCCGCGCCGCTGCGGGAGATGGCGCCGCAGGATCTCCTCGGCCTGCGCAAGCGCGTCATTAGGCATCCTGGACGAGGCCGAGCAGGCGCCGCAGCGCCTTGCCGCGGTGCGAGTGGCGGGACTTTTCCTCCCTGGTCAGCTCCGCCGACGCGCAGCCGAGCTCCGGCACAAGGAAGAGGGGGTCATAGCCGAACCCGCCCTGCCCCCGCGGCTCCTTCAGGATCTCCCCTTCCCAGGTGTCCTGCGCGGTCCATTCGCCTTCCCGGGACGTGAGGACCAGCACCGCGCGGTAGCGGGCGCTGCGCTGTCGCGTCTGCCCGAGGCGCTCGAGCAGGAGGGCGTTGTTGCGCGCGTCCGTCGCCCCCTCGCCAGAGAAGCGGGCGCTGTAGACGCCGGGGGCGCCGCCGAGGGAGTCGACCTCGATCCCGGAGTCGTCCGCCAGCACCGCAAGCCCTGTTGCGGCGCAGCCGGCGCGGGCCTTCAGGCGGGCGTTCTCGAGATAGGTCGTGCCCGTTTCCTCCGGCATTGCGACGTCATCGGGCAACGGCAGGAGGCGGATTCCGAACTCCGCCGCGATCTCGCCCATTTCCGCCAGCTTGCCGGGGTTGCGCGTCGCGAGCACGATCTCACGCATGCCGCATCACCTTACCCAGCACGTCTCCCAGCGCCTCGCGCTGCGCCGCGAAGAGTTGTGCGGTGCCGGCCTCCGCGAGCGCCAGCAGCTGCTGCAGCTGCTCCGGCCGCAGGGTGCCGCCTTCGCCGGTCGCCTGCACCTCGACGAACTCTCCCGCGTCGGTCAGCACGAAGTTCGCGTCGACCTCCGCCTGCGAGTCCTCTGCGTAGCAGAGGTCGAGAACGGCCTCGCCGCCGACGATGCCGCAGGAGACGGCGGAGACGAGGTGCGAGAGCGGGCGCTTGACGCTGCTGTCGCGCTCCTTCATCCAGCTCAGCGCATCACAGAGCGCCACGGCAGCGCCCGTGATCGATGCCGTCCGCGTCCCGCCGTCCGCCTCCAGCACGTCGCAGTCCACCCAGAGCGTACGCTCGCCGATCGCGGAGAGATCGACCGCGGCGCGCAGGGAGCGGCCGATCAGCCGCTGGATCTCCTGACTGCGCCCTGCCGGCCGGCCCCGGCTGATCTCCCGCGGCGTGCGGTCCTCCGTGGCGCGCGGCAGCATGGCGTATTCGGCCGTGAGCCAGCCGCCCTGGCCGCGCCGCCAGCCCGGCACCTTCTCCTCCACCGTCACGGTGCAGACGACGCGCGTGCGCCCCATCTCCACAAGGCACGAACCTTCCGCCTTGGGCAGGAAGCCCCGCTGCAGGCGCACCGTCCGCAATTCCCCCGCTGAACGTCCGTCAGGCCGCAAATGCATCCACCTTCCCGGGGACGGCCAAGCGCCGTCCCTGCAATCCCGCTGCCAGCCAGGTCATTGTACAACACCGCCCTGTATGGCTGCGCGGCACGCAGTGACAGAGAGGGCCCGGTCCCCGCGGGGGGGCGGGCCCGTCGCCTGCATCGCCTACTCGAGCGTGAAGCCGGGGCGGATCTCGAAGTCGGACGGCGGGAAGCGGTCCGGGCGCAGGTGCGG
>JAKAPV010000349.1:1958-2583 GCA_021806845.1 Bacillota bacterium
AGCGCTACGCGAGCGGCCAGTTCGCCGATCGCGGGGCCCCGCATCACGCCGATGCCGTTGTCGCCGCAGGCGACGAACAGGCGGTCGGTGAGCGGCCCGAGCAGCGGCCGCCGGTCTGGCGTCGCCCCGACGAGGCCCGCCCAGCTGCTGCGCATCCCGGCACCGTCACCGAGGCTCGAGAGGCCCAGGAGGCGCTCCGCGATATCCATCTGGAACCCGTCGTCACCGGTCTCCTGGTAGTCGTCCGGATCGTGCTCCCAGAGCCGCGTGCCGTCGCCCGCAAGGATGTCGCGGCTGCCCTCCGGCACCATGTAGACGTCGGTGTCGAGGTGCCAGACCATCGGCAGCCCGTGCGGCTCCGAGAGCTGCAGCGACGAGAGCTGCACGCGGTAGGGGCGCAGGGCGAGATCGAGGCCGGCCGTGCGAACGAGCTTGCGCGTCCAGGTACCGGCGCAGACCAGCACCCTGCCTGCCTCGTACCGCTCTCCGCCGGCCTCGATCACCACCTTGCCGCCGTCCGCCTGGATGCGCTCCGCGCGGCAGCCCGCGCGCAGCACGAGCCCATGTTCGCGCGCCGCCTGGGCGGCCGCCTGGGCGAAGGCGGTCGGATTGACGTGCCAGTCGT
>JAKAPV010000350.1 GCA_021806845.1 Bacillota bacterium
CGCGATCCTCATCGGCGGGAGTCTCCGGTCGGACGACGCGGACTGGCTGCGCCAGCGGGGCGTGCGCATGCTGATCGCCGCTTCGCCACCGGTAGATGGGGAGGTGTTCGGCGCAAACGTGTGGGATGCGATCCTCGCGGCGCTGCACGGCAGGGCCCTGCGCCGCGACGAGATGGAGGACGCCTGGACGGCGCTGTATGGGCGGCAGGGTTGGGTTACGATTGTTTGACGGTGCTGGGAGCAGACGATAGAATTGGTTGCGTATTTTGGGCAAGTCCGACCAGTGCACTTTTTTGGGGGGTAACCGGACGTATGCGGTGCCGAATGTGCGGCTACGAGACACACAACGAAACCGACCTTTGCGAGGAATGCGCTGGAAAGGCATCGCACGCCAAGGAGATCAGCCGGCGAAAGTTCCTTGGATGGGGAGCGGTGACAGTCGGAGGGCTGATCGGGGTCGGGTATCTCGGCAGCGCGCTGCGGATGCTCTACCCGACGAACGTCGGCAACGGAAGCAGCGCTCCCAAGCAGGATATCGGGCCGGTATCATCCTTCCCGGTGGGGAACTACATTCTCGTGACGTACACGGGTGAGGGCTACGAGGACGGCGTCTACGTCATGAATCAGGGCAACAGCAACTTCATCGCGCTCGACTTCCACTGCGCGCACCTGCAGTGCCCGGTGCAGTGGTTCCAGAACCTCGAGCAGTTCCTCTGCCCGTGCCACGGGTCCGTGTACAACAAGTATGGCCAGCACATCGCCGGTCCTGCGCCGCGTGGTCTCTTCCACCACGCGATCGCGGTGAAGAATGGCCGCGTCTTGCTTGGAGGTCAGACGTCGTGAGCGCAAAGAAGCAGCGCCAGTCTCTCCTGGATTGGGTGGATGAGCGGGCGAACATCAAGCCCTTCATGAACGAGATGCTGTACCACCGGGTTCCGAAGATCGTCAACCCGCTGGACTTCCTCGGACTCGCGACCCTCTTCGTCTTCATCAACCAGATGGTCACCGGCATGTTCCTCGCGATGTTCTACCAGGCGTCTTCCCAGACCGCCTATCAGAGCATCCAGTACATCATGGAGAAGGTGCCGCTCGGCTGGGTCATCCGCGACCTGCACTACTGGGGCGCGAACGCCATGGTCGTACTGGTGGCGGCGCACATGCTGCGCGGCTTCTATGTCGGGGCCTACAAGAAGCCCCGCGAGATCACATGGATCACCGGCGTCGTCCTGCTGTTCATCGTCATCCTGTTCGCCTTCACCGGCTACCTGCTGCCGTGGGACCAGCAGTCCTACTGGGCGACGATGGTCGGTACCTGGATGCCGTTCTACGCACCCTTCGTCGGCATCTACATCGCCTACCTGGCGCGCGGCGGAGCGTACATCTCCGGCCTGACGCTGACGCGATTCTATTCCATCCACATGCTCGTCCTGCCGGCGCTCCTGCTGGTGTTCTTCGGCATCCACTTCGCGATGGTGCTGAAAAACCAGATGCTCGTCGTCGAAGAGGCCGAGAGGAAGCCGAAGGGCACGAAGGGGCTCGTCACCTTCTACCCCTACACCGTCTTCCAGATGACGATGCTGATCGTCGTCGTCGCGATGGTGCTGCTGATCCTGGCGCTCTCCCAGCACGCGCCCCTCTTGGCACCTGCCGATCCGCTCAACAAGGCGCATTACAACCCCGTGCCGCTCTGGTTCTTCTTCTCGATCTACCAGCTGCTGAAATACATCCCGTCCGCCCTTGACCCCCTGGGCATCATCGGCCTGCCGACGATTGCGGTGATCGCGCTGGTGGCGCTGCCGTTCTTCGACAAGAACCCGCGCCGCGAACCGCGCCACCGCCCGTGGGCCATGAGCATCTCCGGCGTCACGGTCGCCGCCGTGCTCCTGCTCACCTATCTCGGCGCCGCCAACCAGGGCATTTCGCCGAGCGGCCCGGGCCCCGTCGCCGTCGTCGCGAAGCCCAGCTTCACGCGCGACATCGAGCCGATCTTCCAGGCGCACTGCGCGGTCTGCCACTCCGGGTCCAATGCGCAGATGGGTCTTGACCTCACGTCCTATGCGAGCATCCAGAAGCTCGCCATCACCAAGGGCTCGACCTACGAGCAGACGATCCTCTGGCAGAAGCTGACGGGCAAGCTGCAGCCGCAGATGCCGCTCGGCGGGCCGTACCTCTCTAAGGACACGATCCAGACGATCGCGAACTGGATCGCCGAAGGGGCGCCAAACAACTGATGGCAGCGGAGGAGGACGGCCTGCACGCGCATCATCATCATGATGACAAGGCGCACAGCGGCGTCGCGCGCCGCGACAAGCCGGACCTCCTGCAGCGCCTCAGCCGCGTGGAAGGCCAAGTCCGCGGCATCCGGCGGATGGTCGAGGAGGACCGCTACTGTCCGGAGGTCCTCACGCAGATCGCCGCAGTGCGCGCGGCGCTCGACCGCGTCGGGCTGATCCTGCTCGAGAACCATACGCGCGGCTGCATCGTCGACACCGTGCAGGCCGGGCAGGCCGACGAGGCGATGACCGAGCTGATGGGCATCCTGCGCAAGTTCCTTCCCTAGCAGGAAGATAGC
>JAKAPV010000063.1 GCA_021806845.1 Bacillota bacterium
CCCTGCTCCACCCGGCCCTGCGCCATGACCGGCAGGGCGACATGCATTACGACCTCGCGTCCGCCCTGATCAAGAGCATCCGGGGCTCTGATGCCGACGCGGCTGTATACTGGCTTGCGCGCCTCCTGGAGGCCGGCGACGACCCCATGTTCGCGGCACGCCGGCTCGTCATCTCCGCCTCCGAGGACATCGGTCTCGCGGACCCGGCCGCACTTCCCATCGCCGTTGCAGCGATGCAGGCGACGCAGATGGTCGGATTGCCGGAAGCTCGGTTGATGCTCTCCGAGGCCGCCATCTACCTTGCCCTGGCCCCCAAGAGCAATTCCGCCCTGCGAGCGTACGACGCGGCACGGGAAGATGTGCAGCGCCGGCCGGACGAGCCCGTCCCGCTGCATCTGCGCAATGCCGTGACGGGCCTCATGCGCGCGCAGGGCTATGGCCGGGGATACCGCTATGCCCACGACGACCCGACCGGCGTAGCGGAGCAGGAGCACTTGCCGCAGAGCCTCGGGGCGAGGCGCTACTACGAACCGACAGAGCACGGCCGCGAGGAGGAATTCTCGCGGCGCTGGGCGGAGATCCGGACGCGTATCCGGCCGGGGGAGGGGGAGCGGTAATGCAGGTCGCACTGGACCACATCGTGCACATCGTCGAAGACCTGGACGCGCACGCCGCGGCGCTTGACGCCGCCGGATTGCGGACGGTCGCGGGCGGCCGCCACCCGCGCTGGGGCACGCGCAACAGCATCTGCCACTTCGGCCTCACCTACGTCGAACTGCTCTCGGTGGAGGAGCGGAGCGTTGCCGAGACCTCCACATTCGGTCGCGCGGTGCTGGCGGAGAGCACCCGCGGAGACGGGATCTGGCGCCTTGCCTTGCGTACGGACGACATCGAGGCGGCGGCGGCGAAAGTGCGAGTTGCGGGAAGCCGCTGCAATGGACCGGTGCCTGGCGAGCGGACGCGACCGGACGGCTCGACGCTGCGCTGGAGCCTCGCTTTTCCGGAGACGCCCGAAGTGGACCTCGTACCCCCGATGCTCATCGACTGGCACGAGCCGGACCGGCGCCGGCACGCGGACCTGCTTGCGCGCGGCTTCCTGGATGCCCAGCCGCGTGCAGTGATCGCGGCTGTCGCGGTCGCCTGCCGAGATCCTGAAGCTGCCGCAGCGTGGATGCACAATGCGTTCGGCGTGTCGGCGGTCAAGACGGCTACCGCGGCCTACGGCCCCGGGTTGCGCATCTCCTTGCGCGGTGGGCACATCGTCTTGTGCGGCGGCGAGCATCCTGAGCCGATCGTCGCCGCGGTGCTGTCAAGGCGCGGCGAGCGCCCCTTTGCCGTGCACCTCGCCGCCGCCGAACGAGGCCGTGACATCAAGATGGAGATCGGTGGAGTGCTCTACACGTTCGCACCGATCTGACATCACTTGAACTGCACGAGTTCTAACGAGTTGCCATCAAACGTTGTTCTTCTCCGCCCGGATCCGCAGGAGTTTGTTGGGAGCGAGTACGAGCTCCATCTGCGCCAGTCTGCCCCGAAAAAACTGGTGACCATCGACAGAGAAGGGCGCAGATCTGCGCCAAACACTTGATTTTTGGAAGCGGGCCATGGCATAACCGCGATGGCTATGGAAGACCTCCATGCCTGTCTCCCCCGCTGACCGTCCTGGGTGCTTAACGCTCCGCAAACTGCGCCGTGAACCAGGCGTGGACCTCCGGCACGCGGCGGACCCAGAGTGTCATGTGCCCGTCTTCGGGGCTCAGGTGAACTTCCGCGTTCGGTACATGCTCCGCGAGCCACTCGCCGTGCGTGAACGGAACCATGAGATCGTGGGGCCCTTGCCAGATCTGCACCGGCACGCGGATGTCTCCGAGAGAGAAGCCCCATGGGCGGACAAAGGCCAGGTCGTCATCTACCCAGCCGTCGATGCCGGTGCGCATGCCGTCTTGCATAATGCGCGCGACCTCTTCGCCCGCCGCGCGGGTGAACACCGCGCGGTCGGGGGGACTGAGGAGCGACCGCATCTGCTCGGCGAAGCCGGCGGGGGATGCGGCCAGGTATTCCGGTACCTGCGGTGCGAGGTAGGCGCGCAGGGCCGACTCTCCCTGCAGGGCCGCACCGAACTCGTCGAGGTTGTCCTGGCCCATGCCATCCAGGAAGTCGACGCCCTCGGCGCCGTACGGCACGACCCCGGCGAGCGACGCCGCTGCCACGACCCTGTCCGGGAGCAGCGCGGCGCAGGCAAGGGCATGCGGCCCGCCGCCGGAGATGCCCCAGGCGGCGAAGCGGCTGATGCCAAGCGCATCGGCGAGGAGTGCTGTGTCGCGGGCCGCGGACGCGACGTCCCTGCCCGCATTGCGCGTCGAGCTTCCGTAGCCCGGCCGCCCGTAGCTGATCGCCCAAAAGCCGCGGGCTGCCGCATCGTCGGCGGTCGCGCTGAGCAGGCCGGCCCCGGACGGCGTGCCGTTGTGTATGATCACCGCGGGTCCGCCGGGCCTCCCAGCCTCCACCACGTCCAGCGCTCGCCCGTCGGGTAGCTGCACGACGCGCCTGTGAGGATCTGCCAAGGTATCGCCCTCCCTTGGAGAGGACTGTATCCGTATTGCATGCAGCAGGGCAATCGCCGGCCCAGTCACGCGCTCAGGCGCCTGGTGTTCGAAGAGCGTAACCGCAGCCAGGGGGAAGATTCGCTTGCGGAGCGCCCGCATCCTCATTTTGCCGTTGCTGCTGACCGCACTCCTTGGAGGCTGCGGCGTTTCGCCGGCCAGCGGCAGCGCGAGCGCAGCAGCGCCCGCGTACAAGGTGACGATCGAGCGAGACGGCGCCTAGTAGCACCTTGCGCCGCTGCGGAGGGTGGTCAGGGCTCGCAGGACCGTGCTCGCGCTCTACGCTGCGATGCTTGCCGTCAAGCCGGAGCCGCGCCCGTTCATCTACATGTGCCGAATCGATCTCGGTGTCTCGTACAGCCTCACCTTCGACCTCGCCGGCACACGCGCTCGCCACCATCGTGCTCAATTACTTCATCGCCAACGATCTGCAGCAGCTGCCTTGACTGCGGCGCCCGGGGCCCGGCGGATGTAGATCGGGTTCGTAAACGCCCAAGGATAGAGACGCCCGCCGCGGCGGATGCGCAGCTCCGCGCGGTAGACGCCCGCGCCGCCCACCTCGCAGGCGAGGTCCCGCCCGAAGGAGTGCGCGATCACCTGGCCGTCCCGCAGGATCCGGAGATCCGCTGCGCGCGGTGCGGTGAGCTGCAGGCGGCGGGGGCCCGGGGCTTCGCATTCATCCCCCATCTGAACCGCCTCATCGCCCGCGGCCGTCAGTCCCCGGAAGGCAAGTCCACGCGGATCGCCCATCGCGTGGTTGGCGAAGTATAGGCGGCCCGCCGCGACCGCGGCAAGCAATGCGGTCTTCGCGTCCTCGAGTGCAGGAGGCCAGTCAGGCACGAGCACGTGACAGAGCAGCGCCCGAAACGCGAAGGGATAGGGAAAGACGCGCAGCTGCAAGGGGCGGCGGCCGATCCTCACATCGTGTACGTCGAGACCGCCGATGCCGACCACCCGGCGCGTCCGCCCCGCCTCGTCCCAGAGGGCGAGCGTCTCCGCCTCGGGTCCGGCGAGGAAACTGTGCGGCTTTACCACGCCGCGCAGCGCGTGCGGCAGTTTGCCGAGATTTCCCGACCAGTCGGACAGGTGGTTCCAGACCTCGATGCCGGTGTAGCGGTCGATCGGCCAGGCGTCCCAGCGGTAGGAAGGGATCTTCGCGAGCGGCACGCCGCGGTCGTGCGGGTGCGCGAGAAACGTGAGCGCCCCCTGCGCGCGCAGCTCGTCGATATAGTCCTGCGGCGGCTGATCCCGCGAGGGACACGTGCTGGCGCCGAGCGCGAGCAGGTGATTCGTCGGCGGGCTCACTTCGCACCCGATCAGGAGGAGCGTCTTGCCGTGAAAACCCTCTCCGATGTCCTGCAGCGGCTGCAGCGTGTCGTGGTCGGTCATTGCGAGAAAGTCGAGACCCGCGGCCTGGGCTGCCGCCAGGATCTCCGGAAAGCTACCCGTGCCGTCTGAATACGTGGAGTGGCCGTGGATCGCGCCGACGATCTCCTGCAAGACCGCATTCCTCCATGTCGCTGCGTTTGACAGGTCTGCGCGGCGGATGCTAGCTTAAAGTCAAGCGAATGTGTCGGAATTGGGGGGATGGCTGTGCGGTTTTCCACGCGCGTGCGCTATGGCATGCAGGCGATGCTGGCACTGGCCATGCGTCCGCAGCAAGTGCCGCTGTCGGTGAAGGAGATCGCCGAACGCCACTCGCTCCCCGAGCATTACCTGGAACAATTGATCACTCCTTTGCGCCGCGCGGGTCTGGTGCAAAGCGCCCGCGGGGCGCAGGGAGGCTATGTGCTGGCGCACCCGGCGGCGGAGATCAGCTTGCGCGACATCGTGGAGGCGCTCGAGGGACCGGTCGCGGTGGACGAATGCAGCTGCCCGCCCGGTGCGGAGCACGCTTTCGGCTACTGCCTCGAGCATGGCGTGTGGCGCAAGCTCAAACAGACGATCGACGACCACCTCGCCTCGCGCAGCCTTGCGGACCTCCGCGACGAAGCGTTCGCCGCAGAGCAAGAGGCCGCGCCCGCCTATGAAATCTGACGGCTGGGGGGAAGTCCGGTGATCTACCTCGACCACGCGGCGACGACCCCGCTGGACCCGCGTGTGCTCGATGCAATGCTGCCCTTTCTTCGCGAAGGCTTTGGAAACGCCTCCTCCGCGCATCGCTTCGGGCAGGAGGCACGGCGGGCGATCGATCGGGCGCGCGCGGAAGTCGCGGCACTGATCGGCGCGCACGCCGACGAAATCATCTTTACGTCGGGCGGCACGGAGGCAGACAATCTCGCAGTCTTCGGCCTCGCGGCAGCGCGCCAGGACGGCCGCCGGCATCTCGTCACGAGCGCGATCGAGCACCACGCCGTCCTGCACGCGATGGAGCACCTCGCGAAGAGCGGCTACGAACTGGCGCTCGCCGCACCAGGCCCGGGCGGCCGCATCGATCCTGCGGCCCTCAGGGCCGCGCTGCGACCCGACACGGCGCTCTGCAGCGTCATGCTCGCGAACAATGAGATCGGCACCTTGCAGGACGTGGCCGCGATGGCCGAAGCGGCGCATGCGGTCGGCGCCCTCTTCCACACCGACGCCGTGCAGGCGGCGGGTCTGCTGCCGGTCGACGCGCATGCGCTCTCCGTGGATGCGCTCACCCTCACGGCGCACAAGCTTTATGGCCCCAAGGGGGCCGGCGCGCTCTACCTGCGCCGCGGCACCCGCATCTCACCGACCCAGTTCGGCGGCGGGCATGAGCGGGGCCGGCGCGCCGGCACCGAGAACGTCGCGGCGATTGTGGGATTCGGCGCCGCGGCCAGGATCGCTCTTGCCGAGATGGGCGAGCGCGCGGAGCGGATCGCCTCCCAGCGGGACCGCCTTTGGACACTGCTTCGGGATATCCCCGGCGCCCACCGCAACGGCGACGGGCGAAAGGCTCTGCCTGGCCACCTGAATGTCCGCTTCGACGGCGTCGACGGGGAAGCCGCCGTCCTGAACCTCGACCTGCGCGGCATCGCCGCGAGCATGGGCTCCGCCTGCAGCTCCGGGTCCTTGGAAGCGTCCCACGTGCTGCTCGCTCTGGGACTGCCCGAAGAGGAGGCGCGCGGCGGCGTGCGCCTCACCCTCGGACGCGAGACGACCGAGGGTGAAGTCGATGCGGCGGCCCTCGCCTTGCGCGAGATTGTGGATCGTCAACGCGCCCTCTCTGCGGCGCGATCAGGCTAGGGAGGAGGCGAGAGATGGGCAAGCGGGTGGTCTGCGCGATGAGCGGCGGCGTCGATTCGTCGGTCGCCGCGGCGCTTCTCAAGGCGCAGGGATACGAAGTGATCGGCATTACGATGGAGATCTGGCCGGAGATGGACCAGGCGCAGATGGCACACCACGGCGGCTGCTGCTCGATCGCGGCGGTCGAGGACGCGCGCTCCGTCTGCGACCGCCTCGGCATCCCGCACTATGTGATGAACCTGCGCGAGCGCTTCCAGCGCGGCGTCATCGATCTCTTCCGCAACGAATACCTCGCGGGGCGCACGCCGAATCCGTGCATCGCCTGCAACCGCTCGGTGAAGTTCGACGAACTGCTCGAGCGGGCGGAGGCGCTCTCGGCCGATTACCTCGCGACGGGGCATTACGCGCGCGTGGCGGCCGGGCCGCACGGCTACCGCCTGCTGCGCGCGCAGGACCCGCACAAGGACCAGACCTATGTGCTCTACGGCCTCGGGCAGCGCGAACTGTCGCGCGTCCTGTTCCCCGTCGGCGAGTACGAGAAGCCGGCCATCCGCGAGATCGCCCGCGAAGCCGGGCTGAGCCTCTGGGACAAGCCAGACTCCCAGGAGATCTGCTTCGTCGCCGGGGACTACCGCGAGCTCGTCGCGGCACAGGCCCAGCCCGGTCGTTTCGTCGACCGGGCCGGAAACGACCTCGGCGAGAGTCCCGGCGTCGCGCACTTTACGGTCGGACAGCGCCGCGGCATCGGCATCTCGGCCGACCGACCGTACTACGTGATCGAGCTGCGCCCCGGGGAAAACCGCGTCGTGCTCGGCCACAAGGAGGAGCTGCTCGGATACTCGTGCACGCTCGACGACGTGCAATATGTTGCCGCTCAGCGTCCCCAAGAGCCGTTCGATTGCACCGTGCGGATCCGCGCGCACGGGCAGGAGGTGCCCGCGACCGTGACACCCGACGGCGATCGCGCACAAGTGGCGTTCCACGCGCCGCAGCAGGCGATCGCACCCGGCCAGGCCGCGGTTTTCTATAGCGGCGACGAGTGCCTTGGCGGCGGTACGATCCGCAGCGCAACCTAACGCGCCTGTATCACGTCACCCCCGTCTGCGGAACACTGCAGACGGGGGTGACATCATTTGCTCGCGCGCTCACTGATCGGCAAGGCGGTCCGGGACGAACGCGGCGTCCTTGTCGGACGCGTGCGCGACGTCGCCTTCGCCAGCGGGGAACTGCGCTACTGCCGCACCGATCGCGGGGTCTACGAGGTGCGCGCGCGGGCAGGTGACCGACTGATCGCCGGCAGGCGCGCCGACGGCGAGGGTCTTTGGCTGCGCCAGCACCCGCGGCTTAAGGACGACCCGCAGGGCGCGGTGCAGGACTTCGTGCTCGGAGGCGGGCTCGGCGCGCCGCTCTGCATCGTGACGCGCGGGCTGATGCAGGACTTGCTGCGCGGCCGGGATCTCCTGCCGACGACGCGCCTTGTCTGCGAGGACAGCCCATGATCTGTCCTAGCTGCGGGTCCCGCGCTACTGGCCAGGTGGGGCCGGAGCAGTTCTACTGCTGGGACTGCTGCATCGAGTGGCAGGTCGGGTCGCAGGGCAGCCAGCTCTTCATGATCGGCGAGGAAGGCGATCTCATTCCCGTGGAACCTGCGGAAGGAGGTTAGGTACAATGCGGCCTTATATCCGGGGACTGATGACCGGAGGATTGCTCGCTGCGGGACTCGTCATGTGGCTGCAGGGCCGGCGGCGCAGGCGGCGCTTCATGTACCTTGGTGCCCGGTCGGTGGCCCAGGCTGCACAGGGAGGTCGTCGCTGGCTTGCGCGTGCCGGGCGGTAGGCGGCTCGTCATTCTGGCCGCGGCGGCACTGGCCGCTGCGGCCCTTCTCTATGCCGTGCGAGCGGTGCTGCTGCCGTTCGTGCTCGCAGGCGTCATCGCCTACCTCCTGAGCGGGCCGGTGCGCTATCTCGAGGCGCACGGAACCAGGCGGACGCGCGCGGTGCAGCTCGTGTACCTCGCATTCATCGTCTTCCTGGCGATGCTTGCGAGCTGGCTCGTGCCGGCGATCGGACAGGAGTCTCAGCATCTCCTGCAGCAGCTGCCGCGCCTCGGGCACGGCCTCGACGCCCTGATGCGCGACTACGACCGCCTATTCCGCGGCCGCGCCATGCCCGACACCTATCGCCGCGCGGGCGACGCCCTGATCGCCAGCGTCGAGACGCGCCTCGTCGACGCTCTGCGGGGCATCGCCCAAGGTCTGCTCGGTGCGGCGCCGATCCTCCTCGCGATCGGGATCGCGCCGTGGATCGGGTACTACCTCCTGCGCGACGCGCAGAGGGTCCGCCGCGGCCTCCTGTCGCTGCTGCCAGCGGACTGGCAGGAGACCGCTGCGGAGTGGATCGGCGAAGTGGACAGGGTCCTCTCGGGGTACCTGCGCGGACAGGCGCTCGTCGCCCTCGTCGTCGCGGCGCTCGCCTTTGCCGTCATGACCATCTTCGGCCTCGGATTCGGCGCGATGGTGGCTCTCGTGGCAGGCGCGACCGACATGGTGCCGTTCGTCGGACCATTTCTCGGCGCGCTGCCCGCCGTGGTGATCGCGTCTGGCCGCTCCCTCGAGACGGCGGCGTGGGTCGCGTTCGCCTTCTTCCTCATCCACGAGACGGAGGGCAACCTCCTCGCGCCGCTGCTCGTGGGGGAGTCGATCGGGCTGCATCCTGTGCTGCTGCTGCTTTCCATCTTCATCGGCGGAGAAGTGGCGGGGCTCACGGGCGTCCTTCTGGCCGCCCCCATCGCGGGCATCCTCTTGGCCACGGGGCGGATCATTTCCCGGGGGCTCCTCTTGCCGAAGGCGCTGCGCTAACCATAGATGCGGCCAAGGCGCTATACTTGGTGCAAATTGTCCCGCGGGAGGATGCACTCGCTTGCAGTCGGCGGAAATCCGCAGCGCCTTTCTGAACTACTTCATAGAGCAAGGACATACGGTCGTCGAAAGCGCCTCGCTCGTCCCCCACGGGGACCCGACGCTGCTCTTTACGAACGCGGGCATGGTGCAGTTCAAGGACGTCTTCGTCGGACGCGAGCAGCGGCTGTACCGCCGCGCGACGACCGCTCAGCGCTGCGTGCGCGCCGGCGGCAAGCACAACGACCTCGATCAGGTCGGCCACACCCTGCGCCACCATACTTTCTTTGAGATGCTGGGCAATTTCAGCTTTGGCGATTACTTCAAGGAAGACGCCATTCGCTTCGCCTACGACTTCATTACAAACCGGCTCGGGATCTCGAAGGAAAAGCTTTATTATTCGGTCTTCCGCGAGGACGACGATGCCTTCCACCTGTGGCAGCAGATCGCGGGGGCAGCACCGGAGCGGATCGCCCGCTTCGACGAGGCGGACAACTTCTGGGCCATGGGTGACACCGGTCCCTGCGGACCTTGCAGCGAGATCTTCTACGACCGCGGCGCGGAGTACGCCTGCGGGCCCGACTGCGACTTCGTCCACTGCGCCTGCGACCGCTACCTCGAGTTCTGGAACCTCGTCTTCATGCAGTTCGACCGCGACGCGGCAGGCAACATGACCCCCTTGCCGAGGCCGTCGATCGATACAGGCATGGGCCTCGAGCGGGTCACCTGCATCCTCCAGCGCGTCGACAGCAACTGGGAGACGGATCTCTTTCAGCCGCTCATCCAGGAGATCTCTCGCCTCTCCGGCATCCCCTATGACCGCGGGGAGGCAGGCTTCCCCTTCCGCGTAGTCGCCGACCACCTGCGCGCCGCGGCGTTCCTGATCGTCGACGGTGTCCTGCCGGGCAATGAGGGGCGGCCCTACGTACTGCGGCGAATCATCCGGCGCGCGGTGCGCATCGGCAAGCAGCTCGGCCTTCCGACCCCGTTCCTGCACACCCTTCTCCCGACGCTCGTCGCGACGATGGGCGATGCTTACCCGGAGATCGCGGAGCGCTTGGAGAGCGTGCGCGTCGCGCTGACGGCCGAGGAGGAGCGCTTCTCGCAGACGCTCGAGGAGGGCGGCCGCGTTCTCGAACAGCACCTGCGGGGCGCCAAGCGCGCTAATACCGACGTCTTCCCGGGCGACGCCGCGTTCCTGCTCTACGACACCTACGGATTCCCGATCGACCTCACGGAGGAGATCGTCATCCAGGAGGGCCTGCGCCTGGACAGGGCGGGCTTCGAGACGGCGCTTGGCGAGCAGCGGGCGCGGGCGCGCGCCGCCCGGCGCCAGGACCAGGATGAGCTGCAGCGGATCGCGGAGGAGACCGCCTTGTTCTCCGCCACCGACTTCACCGGCTACCGCCAGTTCACCGACGAAGGCGAAGTGCTCGCCCTATACGGCAATGAGGGTCCTGCGCAGACGGCCGCGGAAGGCGAGGAGGTCCGCATCCTCCTCAGCCGGACGCCGTTCTACGGTGAGGGCGGCGGCCAGGTCGGAGACCGCGGAGTGCTTGTCGGGCCCGCGGGCCGCGTCGAGGTCACGGACTGCCGCAAGCTGCCCGGGGGACGCATCCTGCACCTCGGAGAGGTCGTGCACGGCAGCGTAGCGGTCGGGGAGACGCTGCGCGCCGGGGTCGACGAGCAGCGTCGCCGGGCCACGATGCGCAACCACACCGCCACCCATCTGATGCACGCGGCGCTGCGCGAGGTGCTGGGCGGGCATGTGCGCCAAGCGGGTTCGGTCGTCGAGCCGGAGCGGCTGCGCTTCGACTTCCTGCACCATGAGGCGATGCGCCCGGAAGAGATCCGGGCGGTCGAGCGCCGTGTGCAGGAGAAGATCCTCCAGGACACCCCGGTCGAGACGAAGGAGACGACGCTCGGCGAGGCGCGCCGCAGCGGCGCGATGGCCCTCTTCGAGGAAAAGTACGGCGACACGGTCCGGATGGTCGGGATCGGGGAGTTCAGCCGCGAACTCTGCGGCGGCACGCACGTCTCGCGGACGGGCGAAATCGGCCCCTTCAAGATCATCGAGGAGACGTCGGTCGGGTCCGGCATACGGCGGATCGTCGCCCTCACCGGAACGGGCGCCCTCGAATACTGGCAGGAGGTCGACGCGGCGCTGGCGCCCGCACTCGAGCGGCTGCGCACGACGCCGTTCGGCGTCTCCCAGCGGCTCGAGGAACTGCGTGAGGAACTCTCCGCGCGTGAGTCGGAAATCGAGCGCCTGCGGCTCGACGCGCATTCCCTGGCGCTGCGGGAGATCCTGGCGGCCGCGGAAGAGCACGGGGACGCGCGCATCGCCGTCGGCATGATGCCGGGAGCGGGAGCCGCCGATCTTCGACGTGTCGCCGACCTGTGGCGATCACAGGAGAAACGCGGTATCCTATGCCTAGCCTCGCCCGCAGAGGAAAGTGTTGCCCTGCTCTGCGCCGTAACGCCGGAACTGGTGACTGCAGGTGTGCGTGCTGGGGACATCCTCTCCAGGATGGCAGCCGCAGCCGGCGGGCGCGGGGGCGGCCGTGCGGATCTTGCGCAAGGTGGCGCACGGGACCCGGAGAAGGGACCTGCGGCACTGGAAGCGGGACGGGTGGCCGCGCGCGAAGCGCTGAGGTAGCCAGCAGGGAGGTGGCAGCGGATGCAGGACGACAAGACCAGGATGTTCGAGGTTCGGCCCGAGGGACCGAACGCCGCGGACGTCCTGCGCAGCGTGCACCGGGCCCTGAAGGAGAAAGGCTACAATCCGGTCGTCCAGATCGTCGGCTATCTCCTGTCCGGAGACCCGGCGTACATCACCGCGCATCGGGACGCCCGCAACCTGATCCGCCAGGTGGAGCGGGACGAACTGATGGAAGAACTGGTGCGCCACTACCTGGAAGCGTAGTGGGGCGCACGCTTGCGCTGGACCCCGGCTCCCGCCGGATCGGCGTCGCGGTGTCCGACGAGACGGGCCTCGTGGCGCGCGGCATCGAAACGCTCGCAGCGCGCAAAGATCCCGCTGCCCTGCACCAGGAGATTGCCGAACTTGCGCGAAGGTACGACATCGAACGCATCTTGGTCGGCCTTCCGCGTCACATGGACGGCCGTGAGGGAGAGGGCGCAGAGGCTGCCCGCAAACTCGCCGAAGCATGCGCTTCCGTTACGGGTCTTCCGGTGATACTGTGGGATGAGCGCCTGAGCACCAAGGGTGCGGAACGCCTCCTGATCGAGGCGGACCTGTCCCGGGAACGCCGTCGGCGCATCATCGATCGCCAGGCTGCGCAGTGGATTTTGCAGAGCTACCTCGACCAGCGGCGTGGCCCGGCGAGTTAGCCGAGAAAGGGAGGCTACCATGGCTGATCACCCGGACCGCGAGCACCACCACGACCACGAGCACGACCACGTCGCCGAGGACGAGGTCATCACCCTTGTCGACGAGGACGGCAAGGAGCACCAGTTCGCGCTCTTGGACGTCATCGAGGTAGATGAGAACGAGTACGCCATCCTGATCCCTGCCGGAGACGCCGACGCCGACGCCGACGCCGAAGGCGAGGAGGCCGACGAGGCCGTCATCCTGCGCATGGAGGAGGACGCGGAGGG
>JAKAPV010000064.1 GCA_021806845.1 Bacillota bacterium
TCGACCGTTCGTCCGGGCAGTTCACGGGTCTCATCGACTTCGGCGACGCCTACATCGGCCATCCCGTCTTCGATCTCTGGCAGTGGGGTGATCCTGCGGACCGGGAAGCCGTGCTTGCGGGCTACATGGAGGCAGGTCCGGTGGACGACGGGTTCTGGCCCATGTGGGAGGTTGCCCAGATCTTCTCGGACCTCATGGCCATCGTGCGGGATAGGCCGTACCAAGCGCGCTGCGCAGCCCATCTGGCCGAGATGGCCGCTCGCTGGTAGGGCGGATGGCCGGCGCTGCGCCGATGATCCGGCTCTCGGGCATCGGAAAGACCTTTCCGGGCGCGGAACTGTCGCTCCGGGGTACGAAGCTTGTAACCCAGGGGCCCGCACTCTGGGTGCGGAACCTCGCTCGCGCAGTACGGCTCACCGCCTCTCCTGGGGCGCCCGTGCGGGCGCTCGAGGATGTCACCCTCAACATCGCTGCGGGCGAGGTGTTCGGCATCCTGGGGCCGAACGGGTCAGGCAAGACCACCCTCGTCAAGATCATGGCAGGGCTCCTGCGCCCGACCGAAGGTGCGGGCGCGGTGGCGGGGGTGGAGATGAACCACCCGCAGGCGATCCGGCGGCGCGTCTCCTATGTGTCCACCACCGGTTGGATGGGACTCGAGTGGGCCCTGACGGCCGAAGAGAACATCCGATTCTTCGGACTTCTTTCGGGCATGTCGGGCGCGCTGGCGAAAACGAGGACCGACGAGGCACTGCGCGACGTTGGCCTCATGCAGGATCGGCACAAGGCCGTTTCAGAGCTATCGAACGGCATGCGCCAGCGCGTGATCCTGGCGCGCGCCCTTCTCCTGCGCACGCCGGTGGTGCTCCTCGATGAACCGACGGTCGGGCTCGACCCGATTCACCGGGACCAGGTGCTCGCCCTCGTGCGCGAGACGCTTCCTGCCCGCGGCCAGACCGTCATTGTGGTGGATCATCAGGCGGACGCACTCGAGACGATCGTCGACCGCGCGGCCATCCTCGCGGGCGGCCGCCTTCTCCGCGCCGGCACACCCGCGGAACTGGTATCCGGACTAGAGGGGGTCAGGGTGCTCGAGATGGTGACGCGCGGCAGCGGGGAGCCGAGAGCGGCAATTCCGCCGCAGGTGCAGGAGGTCGAGAGGATCGAGCGACCGGGCCCGCTTGGCCTTACCCAATGGCGCCTTACCGTCGCGGATCGGTCCGATGCTCTGGAAGCCGCACTGCACTGGGTTCTCTCCGGCGGCGGGCAGGCGGTCCAGGTGGCGGAGCGGGCGCCTCGCCTCGCCGACGTGGTCACCGGCCGGCTGCGGCGGGAAGTCAGCCGATGAGAGTACCAGCGGCAGGCGAGCCCAGGGACGTTCGCGTTCACTCGCTCATCCGGGAGATCGCGACCCTATGGGCCTTCGCGATCCGTGAATACCGCATCTGGCAATCCTACCGCGTGAACCAGGTCATGTGGATGGTCAACATCTTCGTGACCACACTGCTGTTCTTCCTCATGGGCCAGATGGTGAAGGGCAAGGCCGCGCATCTCATGGGGGCCGCCTACGGCACCAATTACATGTCCTTTATCGTGGTCGGCATTGCGATGAACGTCTTCCTCTTCACAAACCTCGCCGACCCGTATACGCGCATCGCCAGGAGCTACTTCAACGGGACCATGGATTTGATGCTCCTGAGCCCCATGTCGATCTACACGCCGCTGCTCGGCTTCATGACCAAGTCCATGCTCGACGACTACCCCCGGCTCTTCTTTGTCGGCGGATTCGGCATGCTGCTCTTCGGCGCCGCATTCCGCTTCCAGTACACCTTGCCGGCGCTCGGGTTCACGGTGCTCGTCCTCTCGTCCGCCTTCGGCATCGGCATGATCAGCGCGAGTTCGTTCTACCTCCTGAACATCAAGCGAGGCACGGAGCCGGTGCGGTTTCTCGTGCAGCAGCTCCTGGCTACGCTGCTCGCAGGCAGCTATTACCCCGTTACCGTACTCCCCCGACCCCTGCAGTGGGTTGCCTGCCTGATCCCGCACACCTACGCCTTCGATGCCCTGCGGCGCCTCATGGATCCTGGCGCACATCTCGGCGGGGCGGTCCTGCCGCTGCAGCAGATCCTGCCCTGGCCGCCGCTCGCGGTAGACGGAGCCGTTCTGGGTCTCATGACGTTGATCTTAATACCGGTCGGGCTCCTGCTCTATGCGCGGGGCATCGAGAAGGCCCGCCGGAACGGGACGTTGACGAGATGGCAGTGATCGACATCCAGGGCATCGGCAAGTGGTATCCCGGCCGCCGGCGGACCGTGGCTCTCGAAGGCGTCGATCTCCGCCTCGCAGAGGGAGCCATCCTGGGGCTGCTTGGCCCCAACGGCGCGGGCAAGACCACCCTGATCAAGATCCTCTCGGGGCTGCTTGTGCCCGACACGGGCAGGGGCACGGTGCTCGGATATGACCTCATGCGGCAGGCCCGGCACATCCGGGCCGCCGTCAGCCTCGTGGCCCCCACGGCCGACGTCGGGATCGACAACAACCTGACGGTGCGGCAGAACCTCGTCTTCTGGGCCCCCGTCTACGGCCTCTTCGGCGAGATTGCGAGGCGCCGCATCGATGAACTGCTCGCACGGCTCGGCCTCGAGGGCAAGGCAGATGCCTGGCCCATGCACATCAGTGCCGGCCAGCGCCAGCGACTTGCCCTCGCCAGGTCGCTGCTGGCGGAAAATGCCCTCGTCTTCCTCGATGAGCCCACGAACAAGCTCGACGCCGAAGGCATCCGCTCTGTCCGCCAGCTGATCACGGATCTGAACGCGCGGCACGGAGTGACGGTCGTGCTGACGACCCACGTCATGGAAGAGGCGGAGGAACTCTGCAGCGAGATCATGTTCCTCGCGCAGGGACGGGTGCGTCGTCACCTGCCCACGGATGAGGTCCTGCGGTCGCTCGGGCTGGTCCGGCCGATCCGTCTTGCCCTGGATAGCCGCGAGGCCGCCGACTTCACGCCCCCGGACCCCCGTACCCTGCGGGGTGCGGAACGGGTGGCATGGGGTCCGGGGGACATACGGGGCAGAGTGCTGCTGACGGTCTGGTCCAGGGACACCGTCGCGACTACGCCCGAACTCATCGAGTGGGTTCTGCACCAAGGCTATCGGCTGGCCGGCATGGAGACCGAGCGGGTCACGCTCGAGGACGTGTTCGCGACGCTCTCGGGCGCGGAGGGGGTGCACTGATGGCAGGGGCGCAGATGGCAAGCGAGCAGCAACCCCTAGGGTCGATCGGGTTCCTGCGCGCTGCCCGGGCCGCCGCATGGCTGGAGTACAAGGGCCTGCGCGTGTATCCCTCGAACCTCTGGCTGGCCGCGGCCCAGGAGCTCAGCACGATTGGCGTCTGGTACTTCGTCGCGAGGTTCCTGAGCTCGGCCGCGAACGGAGCAGTGGCGCAGTACGGCGGCAACTACGTGGCGTACGTGCTGGTTGGGGTTCTTTTGAACCAGATGGCGATGGCTTCCCTGCGCTCACCGTTCAACACCATATCCGAGGCCTTCTGGGACAAGCGGCTTGAGACCTACCGGCTGGCCGTTCAGGGCATCTGGGCGAACATCGTCGGACGCCTCGCGTGGCAGGTGCTGTTCTCGACGCTGCTGCAGGCGGTGGCGGCTGCCGTCGTAGTCGGACTGGGCGGCATCCACCTCGCCCACGGGTTCTTCTGGCCGGATGCGCTGGCGATCTGGCTCCTGCTGGTGCTCGCCAATGCCGGCCTCGGACTCATGGGCGCGAGCCTCATCTTCCTGTTGGAAGTGAAGAACGGCCAGGATCCAGTGACGTGGACGTACCAGTACCTCGTCCAGATCGTGAGCGGCCTCTACGTCCCCCTGAGCGTACTGCCGGGCTGGCTGCAGGGCCTGGGCCGGGTAGTGCCGCAGACATATGCGTTTTCCGCGATGCGCCTTTTGGTGCTCACGGGCAGCGCGGGCCGCAGCGTGAGCGGAGCTATGACGGGCCTCTTGCTCGGGGCGGCGGCAGCCGTGATCATCGGAGGGTTGATGATGCGCTGGGCGCTAATTCGGGCCGAACGGCTCTCAGGCCTCGGGGTAGTGGTGTAGGGAGACATCCTCCCGACCGCCCGGCAGGCCGGGGAGGCATGGGAAACGAGATGCCGCGTTCGCCAAGCTGCGAACGCGGCATTTCTCTGGTCCGAACAGCGGCCGGCTACTTCCCGGAGAGGTGATACGGCAGCATCGAGACGACGATGTCCTTGCGCGCCGTGAGTGCGTTGCGCAGTACCCATGACATCTGGTTGTGCAAGAAGTGCTGCCAGAACTTGCCCACCACGAACTCTGGAATCAGCACCATGAGCAGGCGTTTGCCGCCGACCTTCTGGTGCAAGTCGTCCACGTAGCGGATGAGCGGCTGCACGATGGAGCGGTAGGGCGACTCGAGCACCACGAGTTCCAGATGGGGATCCGGGTCGAGGGCTGCCCACTTCTCCTCGATGAGCTTGCGCTCCTCCGCGGAGTGCGCAACGTTCACCGCGATGACCTGCTTGGAGATCGACATGGCGTAGGAGAGGGCTTCCGTCGTCATGCAGTTCACACTCGCGATCGGCACGACGACGGTGACGCTCTTGCGCTCCGGTCTGCGGCTTACATCCAGATGCAGCTCGGTCGCGATGGCCTTATAGTGCTTGTGCACGCGCAGGAAGCCAAGTACGAGCAGCGGGATCAGCAGAACGACCACCCAGGCGCCCTCGGTGAACTTCGAGACCGCCGCGACGGCGACGACGAGCGCGGTCAGGCACGCTCCGATGCTCGCGACCACGATCGCAGCCGTGTTCCCCGATTTCTCGCGCAGGTGCTTTCTCGCGACGCCCAGTTGGGCGATGGTGAAGCCCAGATACACACCGATCGCGTAGATCGGGATCAGGCGGTCGGTGCTGCCGCCGAAGATGATGACGAGGAGAATCGCGAAGAGACTCAGGAAGAGAATGCCGTTCTGGTAGACGAGGCGGTCGCCGCGCGAGAGGAACATGTGCGGCATCCACTTGTCCTTGGCCATGATGTACGCGAACTGCGGGAAGCCGGCGAAGCTCGAGTTCGCCGCGATCGCCAGGATCGCCATGGTCACGAACGAGAGCAGATAGAAGATGACGCCCTTTCCGAACTCGTCCGCGGCGAGCTGCTGCAGGACGGTCGTGTTGGCGGACGGTACGATGCCGAGCCGGAATGCGTCAATTGTGGTGCCCAAAAACATGACGCCGAGCAAGATGCCGAGGAGCGCCAGTGTGGTGCGGGCCCGCGTCTGTGACGGACGCTTGAAGAGGGGTACTCCGTTGGAGATCGTCTCAATTCCGGTCAGCGCGGAGGACCCCGAACTGAACGCGCGCAACAGGATGAGCAGGGTGAGCCCGCTCACGGAAGGCGCGGTGACGAAGGCCGAGACGGGCCGTGGTGCGATGTGTCCGGCGCTGAAGAGGCCGACAAGCGCGATGAGCAGCACGAGCCCGATGAACAGGTAGAACGGCGGGGCGAAGACGTTGGCCGCCTCGTGTATACCGCGGAGGTTGATCAGGGTCATGATCAGGATGGCTGCGATCGACAGCTCGACGCGGTCTGGAGCGAGGCCGGGGAACGCCGCGACCAGCGCGGCAACACCGGCAGTGACACTGACCGAAACGGTGACTGTGTAGTCGACGAGCAGGGATGCGCCGGCAAACAGGCTCGGGAGCGTCCCCAGCGTTTCTTTGCCGACGACGTAGGCGCCGCCGCCGTTTGGGTAGTCCCGAATGACCTGCCGGTAGCTGATAACCAAGAAGAGCAGCAGCATGACGATAATCAAGGAAATGGGCAGGGAGTACCAAAGGGCCGCGACTCCGAGGGGCGCAAGGACGATCAGGATTTCTTCTGTACCGTATGCGACAGATGAAATGGCGTCGGGCGCGAGAAGCGCGAACCCGGCCCCCTCTTTGACCTGTTCGTGTTGCCACTCGTCGCTGCGTAGTGGTCGGCCGAACAGCACTGTCTTCCAGGCCATCAGCACCGTGCCTCCGCTGGCGAACAACTATGAATGCTATCGGCAATTACCACCGCATTCTACGGCGAACCGGCCCGATTGACAAGGACCGCTCGAAACCCTTAACGCGAGGCTTTCAGCGCTATCCGCGGGGGCATACCGGACGTTGTCCCCGGAGGCTTGATGGCCGTCCCGGCGAGACCGGTCGCGCAAGGCTTTGTCGGCGATCGGCCGACTGAAGCCGGCACCTGCAGGCAAGCTGCGCCGGCGTGTGAGCCCCCGCGCTTCGGGGCAACCTAGAGAAGCGACCTGGGGGGCTCGACGCTCTGTACATTACCTTGACCATGTGTGACAAGTTGTGGTAGGCTAAATCGTCGCACTAGGGATTGGTATGGATTCACGAGCTGAAAGGCGAATGCCTCCGTGCACTTCCAGGCGAACGTGGTTTCGAGGGGAGTGCATTGCATTGCAGAAGACGATCTACGTCGGCAACCTGCCGTGGTCTGTCACGAACGAAGACTTGACGAACGCTGTGTCGCAGTACGCAGAAGTTCTCACGGCCCGCATCGCGACAGACCGTGAAACCGGTCGGTCGCGCGGCTTCGGTTTCGTCGAAGTCCCGGAAGAGCAGGCCCAGGCAGTCATCGACGCCTTGAACGGCTCGGACTGGGAAGGCCGCCAGCTGACGGTCAACGAAGCGCGTCCGCGCGAAGAGCGCCCGCCCCGCCGCTACTAGAAGCCGGCGGACAAGGACGGGGAGAGGCTCGATGCCTCTCCCCGTCTTCCATATTAATGTAACGTGTTGAATGCCAGACTCGTATCAACTGATAGCATTTTCGGAAGGTGAAGCGGGAGGCTTGTAGAAAGGTGCATCCCTCCGGGCCCCGACCCCAGGCCGTCCAGGGCCGAAGGCAGGGCTGGCGTCCCGAACGTCCGAGAGGAGGTGCGCCGTGTCCGATCTTCGCAATCCCTGGCGCGAGCACATGGTCCGGGTTTCCATCGTGCGCATCCTCATGGTCGCCGAGGACGTTCTCTACAGTCTCCTGGCGCTCGTGCTCGTCGCCGCAAGCATCGCGCAACTCATCGGGATCGACTGGAGCCTCCTGCGGGCATCACCGGGACGGTTCCTGGTGAGCGTGCTCGACCACGCACTCGTGGTGCTCATGCTGATGGAGCTCGTGCACACGCTCCTCCTCTTCCTGCGCAGCCACAGTTTTACTTTCCAGCCGTTTCTCACGGTCGGGATCGTGGCTGGCGTCCGCCAGATGCTCCTCCTGACCGCCCAGCAGGCCATCCAGCAGGCACTGCCTCCAGCGACCTTCATCGCAGAGCTCCTGGCGACGGCGGGGATCATCATGGTGCTCGTGCTGGCGCACCGCTGGAGCGTCAAAGATCGGCGACGGGACACGTAGACCGCACGCTCGAAAAATCATAGACTGCGGCCGCTTCCGGCCGCAGTCTTGCATCTGAGCGAGCCGCGCCCATCAGGGCCGGCGGTTTCTCAGGGTCCACCTCGCGCCGCGTTTCACGGCGTGGTCAAAAGGCGGTGGAACTGCACGAGGTCGTCGAGTTCCTCCAGGCGGGCCGTCTTGCGCACGGGGCTCCCCTCAGGGAGTCCGAGTTCCTCCTGAAACTCCCGAAGGGTCTCCTCGTCCAGCTCATGATCGAGGATCGTGCGGTTGATCTGGCCGATCGTCTCTGGCGCGATCTGTCCCCCGACCTTTGCAAGGACCCACTCCTCGAACCGCTGATAGCTCGGGAGCTCGCTCGTGAGGTAGTCGATGGCCTCCTGCGGGTCTATGCCGAGCCCGGTCATCACCGTCCTGTCGAAAAAGCAGCCCGTGCGGTAGCCCTCCGCCAGCTGGCCAGTGGCGTGGAGCAGCGCCTTTGACCACATCCTCGGCATGTGCACGAGCCCGAGCGTTCCCTCTGCGGAGACCGGAGCTATCGGCGGCAATGTTCGCACTGGGAGCCCTCCCCCGGGTCGGAGTATCGGTAAAGATCATACCGTACCGTCCGGCCACCGCACGTCCCCGGTGCGACGAACTGGCTGAGGCCCTCCAGCCCTGGCGCTATACTGGAGGCACAAACAGTCCCGCGGCATGGAGAGGACCGCATGAAGAACGGCACCCTTGGCTGGAAGATCGTCGGTCTGCTCGCGGCGGCCTCCGTACTGCTGATGCCTGCGATCGCAGGCTCTACTGTAGGGGACAAACTCGTCGCGCAAAGAAAGCCCGCGCCCGTGCAGAGGACCGCCGCGCACGCGGCTGCCGTGCGCACCCCGCAGCCGGTCCCCGGCACAGCGCTCGAGGCCGCCTGGCAGGCCGCGATCGCGGGCAGCCCGGTCTTGCAGCGCGCGACCATTTCCGCCTACGCCTACGATCTCACGGCGAATCGGCCGCTCGGGGCGATCAACCCGCAGCAGCTGCAGATACCGGCGTCCGTCACAAAGATGTTCACGAGCGCCGCGGCGCTCGCAGCGCTCGGACCCAACTTCACCTATACGACGCGGGTCGAGGCCGCTCCCTCGGTGCTCTCCGGGCAGGGCGGACCGATCTACCTGGTCGGCGGGGGAGACCCCTGGCTCGAAGCGAACGGGACCCATGGACTCGAGCAGCTCGCGGCGGCGGTTGCCCGGCAGATCCATAGCGCGACCGCGGTGATCGGAGTCGGCACGCTCTTCGCACCGCCGGCGATCGGCGCCGGCTGGTCGCTGAGCGAACTGCAGGACGACTTCTCCGCCGGGGCGAACGCGCTCTCCGCCGAGCGCTCGGAGGTCGAGGTGATCGTCTCGGCGGGCGCGGCTCCGGGCGACCCCGTCAGGATCTCCCTGTCCTTCAACGGCGCGGTGCGCGACCCCGGCTACTTCACGATCCGCAACCAGGCCACGACGGTCGCCGCGGGAGCAACCGGCGCTGCGATCAGCCGGCTGCCCGGCACGAACATCATCCTGGTGCAGGGCAGCATGCGCCCGGGCACATCCACTGGCACTTACCTCTCGGTGCACGACGCGGCCCTGTACGCGGCATCCCTCTTCCAGCAGGCGCTCGCCCAGCGCGGCGTGCATTTCAGCGCGCCTCCGGCCACTGGGACCGTGCCCGCCAACCTGCGGACGGTGGCGTCTGTAAACTCCCCGGTGCTCTCCCACCTGCTGCAGATCCAAAACCGCTTTTCGATCAATGTCATGGCCGACAACCTCTACCGGCTGCTCGGGGCGCTGCACGGCGGCAGCGGCTCCGCTGCCGCCGCCCAGGCGGCGATGAACGGCTTCGACGCGAGGGCGGGGTTCGGCGGTGAGCCGGCGCAGGTCGATGGCTCGGGACTTTCGCCACTCAACCTGCGCAGCGCGCTGGACGTCGTCTCGATGCTGCGCTATGCGGCGCGCCAGCCCTGGTACGCCGCCTTCAAGGCCTCGATGATGGAGGCCGGCAACCCAAATCCGAAGGTTTGCGGCGTCATCTGCGGCCACTTCGTCGGCACCGCGGCGCAGGACAGGGTCTGGCTGAAGACCGGCAACCTCGAGAACCAGTGGAACTATGCGGGCTACGCGACTGCGGCGAACGGGCACACGATCGCGTTTGCCATCCTCGTCGAGGGGCCGCTGACACAGCAGCTCGACGGGATCGGCGGCCCGATCGACCAGATGACGGTGGAGCTCGCCCGCTGGCCGAACCTGCCGAGCGGCCGGGTCGTCCCGCAGCAGCAGGCCAAAGCGCCCCCGTTCGTCGCCGCTATTCTGCAGAGCTTGCCGGCATTGCAGGGAGCGGTCCTCGGCGGTGAGGTTGTCAACGCGCGCACCGGCCAGGTCGTCTGGCAGCAGGACGGCGGGACCCTCATCCGCTCCGCCTGGGTGCCCCGGCTCGCGCTGTTGGCGGGCGCGCTCGCCTCGGGACCGCAGCAGTTCGGCGAGATCGCCCTGCGTGCCGGAGGACCCGTGCAGGGCGGCATAGTGCAGGGCCCCCTGATCCTCGACGGGGCGGACAACCCCGCGATCAGCGCCGAAAGCTTCACGCAGCTCGCCCAGGCGCTGCAGAGCGCCGGCATCACGTCCATCGCCGGCCCGATCGAATATGTGCAGGGCCCCGTGGCATCCCTCGGGGCGAACCGCTGGCCGGAGGGCGCCGTCTGGGAGTCTGTCGGCCAGGCATACCTGCCGCCGGCATCGCGCCTGATCGCGCAGGGAGGGGTTGTGACGCTCACCGTGAGCGCTGCGGCCGCGGGAGCGCCCGCAACCGTGCAGGTCTCGCCGGCCGACGCCCCGATCGCGATCAGCGACCAGGCCGTCGGATCCTCCGCGGGCCAACCGACCGTCTCGGCGCAGCTGGTACGGGGAACGGACCGCTACGTGGTAACGGGAGACGTTCCCGTGGGCAATCCGGTGACGCTGGAGGTCGCGCCGCCGAATCCCGGACTGCTCGCGGCGACGGAGTTGCGCGACGCCCTCACCAGGTCCTCTATCCAGATAGCGGACCCCGCAGTGCAGGCCGTGGCGCCCGGCACCGGCGGAGCCGTCCTGGCCGCGCTGCCGGGGAGCACGGTCGCGTCGATCGCTCCCGTGCTGCTCAGGGATCCCTCCAGCGAGACGGCATCCCAATTGGGCCTCCTCCTGGGATCCTCGGCGGCCAAGGACATCACGGCAGCGGTCGGTCCTGTGGACATCATCCCTGACCCGACCGGCATTGCGATGAACGACTACATGACGCCGCAGAGCGTCGCGAGCCTGCTTGTGCAAGCAGAGGCGCAGTCCCCGGCGGCAGCGCTCTCGCAGGCGCTGGGGATTGGGCTCTGGCGGGTCACGGCGCCGGGCACGGAAGATACGGTCGGCTACGTCAGGGGGCCGGACTGCACCCTCGATGCGGCGGTGTTCCTGCAGAGCGGCCTGCCGTTCTCCGGTCAGTTCACTCTCTCGATCAAGGCGCCTTCGCCTTGAGATCTATGCCTGCCGCGGGCGGCGCAACGTCGCCGCCTGGAAGTGCAGGAGCGGATGGCCGTAATCGACAAAGTGTAGATCCAACACCTCGAAAGCGCGCTCGAGGCGGTCTCTCAGCTCGGTGTCCGCGTGAAAGGTGAAATGGCGCTGCGGCCGGTAGTGGTCTTCCTCCCAGATGGCGTCCCGGTCGATGCCGCCGTAGACGCCGAGGAAGAAGAGACCGCCCGGGGCGAGCACCGTTTGCACGCCGGAGAGCACGTCACCCCACCGCGCCTTCGGGATATGCAGGAAGGCGTTCATGGACCACGCGCAATCGAAGCTCGCAGCCGGGAAGTGCGAGTCGATGGTCGTCATGTCGAGCTCGTGCACCTCAAGGCCCTTTCCAGTGGCGATCCGGACCATTTCGGGTGACAGATCCACGCCGGCAACAGAGAATCCCGCTTCCTGGAAGAAGCAAGCGTCGTCGCCGGTGCCGGTGCCGAGATCCAAGAGGCGCTGTGCGCCGCTCGCTTCGAGGCGCCGCAGGAATGCCTCGCGCTCCTGCCGTTTCCAGCCTTCCTTCCCATGCCGCTCACGGTTTGCAGCCTCTCGGTCGTAGGCGAGGCGGAGATTCTCCTTGATCTCGTCCCAGGACATATCCATCATCCTCCGGTCGGGCGTCGCAGGCGATGCGCATCCGGTCACCCGGGACGCCCAGGGGCTGGCTTCGCCGTGCGACGTCAAGGGCCTCCAAGTGGAGTTCCCAGCGCTCCCCGCAAGTCCGCCCGCAGGGATCCACAGAGCCTGTCGAGAAACCCCCTGCCAGATTCTAGGACAAGGGCGGCAACGCACATGCCATCAGCGCGCTTCCTTGGCTGCGTCCTGCCTCTCGCTCTGCTGCTTGCGGGCTGCGGCGGACCCGCCGCGGCGACACAGCGTCTGAAGCATCATGCCGCGCAGCCCGCGACCGTAGACTGGCCGCTCCCCGGCCAAAACGCCTGGGCGGACCGGACGGCGCCCATCGCGGCCCTCACGCCGCGGACCGCAAGCCACCTCATCTTGGCCTTCTCCGACACGCTCGGCCCTGCCGGCTCCAACAACGAATGCTATCCGCTCGAGCAGGGCGGCACGCTGTACGTGACCGGTCCCGGAGACCTCGTGGAGGCTGTCTCCGCGGCGGGCGGGAACGTTCTGTGGTCGTACCGTCCCGCCGCAATCCACCAGCCGGTCTGGGCGCCTGTCGCAACGCGCGGCGTCGCCCTAGGGGACGGGCTCGTCTTCCTCCTGACGGCGGATGACCAGCTCACGGCGCTGGATGCGAAGACGGGTGCCGTACGCTACAGCGTGCAGGTCGCGGA
>JAKAPV010000065.1 GCA_021806845.1 Bacillota bacterium
CGATCTGATTGGATAAGAGAGCACCTGATGTGCCTGCTTGATCGTGCTCAGTGCGGCATTTTCGGCGCCGGTTGGTCCGCCCTGGCTGCCGCATGCAGAGAGCAGCAGGGCAGCCGCGGCCAGCACCGGCAGACAGCGTAGCAAACGCAAAGCGATATGGCCTCCTTGCTTTCTTCCGACTTGGCCCATTCGCTTCAGCGACCTGCCTTCCCTTTCTCCGCGGACAGCAGATGCTGGCAGGAGAAGCAGGACACTTGAGGGAAGGCTTTGGCGCACCCAACCTGCGGAGGGACGCGCATTGCTTCGTGCGATACATCTCGCGGACAACGTCGACGTGCTGGGGCGGCTGCCGAGTGGCAGCGTCGACCTCATCTACGTCGATCCGCCGTTCAACACCGGCCGCCTGCAGCGCCATGTGCGCATGGCCGCGCGCCGGTCGGAGGACGGAGACCGCATCGGCTTCCAAGGGCTGCGCTATGAGACGCAGCGGCTCTCGGAGCGGTCGTTCGCGGACAGCCGCGACGACTACCTGGGATTCCTCCTGCCGCGGCTGCATGAGGCGCACCGCGTGCTCTCCGCGACCGGCACGCTCTACTTCCACATCGACTACCGCGAGGTGCACTACTGCAAGATCCTGCTGGACCAGATCTTCGGTCGGCAATGCTTTCTGAACGAGATCATCTGGGCGTACGACTACGGCGCCCGCACGCGGCGCAAGTGGCCGCCCAAGCACGACAACATCCTCGTCTACGTCAAGGACCCGCGCCATTACACCTTCAACGCCGACGCAGTCGACCGCATCCCCTACATGGCGCCCGGGCTGGTCGGGCCGGAGAAGGCTGCGCGCGGCAAGCTGCCGACCGATACATGGTGGCACACGATCGTGCCGACGAGCGGCGGGGAGCGCACCGGCTACCCGACGCAGAAGCCGCTCGGCATCCTGCGGCGGATCATCCTCGCCTCTTCGAATCCCGGAGACCTCGTGCTGGACTTCTTCGCGGGCAGCGGCACAACAGGCGCCGCATGCCTCGAACTCGGCCGCAGCTTCATCCTGGTCGACGAGAGCGAGCAGGCACTCTCCGTCATGGCAAAGCGCTTCGCGGGAGTCGAGGGCATCGTCTGGAGCGGCTACGAACCGTCGCGCGCGGTGACGACAGAAGGAGACGGCGTCTAGGCCGAGGGCCCAGACGCCGTCTTGGGCGTCTCGTCAGGCGACCTTGCGCACCCGCCAGACCAGCACCGAACCCAGCAAGAAGAGCACGAACGTGACCGCGAACATCATGCGGTAGCCGGCGCTGACGCCGAAGTGCGGGATGACGAGCGAGGCCATCGCGAGGCCAAGGCTCGCCGAGAGGATCTGTGGGAGCGTCGTCGACAGGCCCCAGATGCCCATGTCCTTCGCCGCCGTCTTGCCGGGCAAAGTGTCCACCACCAGCGCATAGTCGGTGGAGAGGTAGGTGCCGTAGCCGATGCCGAAGAGGAGGGCCGCGACCAGCACGCCTGTCAGCGAATTCATGAAGACGAAGAGCAGGGAGCAGGCGCCCATCAGGATGCCGGCCACGGTGACGAGGATCTTGCGCTTGCGCAGCCGGTCCGAGATATAGCCCGCGAGCAGGACCGAGAGCAGCGACGTGATCGACAGCAGCGCGAGAATGAGGAAGATGTCCTGGTTGGGATTCTGGACGTGCAGCACGTAGCGCAGGTAGTAGCTCAGGAAGTATTCGAGGACGTAGAGGCCCATCATGACGAGAAACCGCGTCGCGAAGACCCACCAGAAGTCCCGGTACTCCGGCCCGCCGATCAGGAAGCCGCGTAGGAACGCGCCGAAGCGGAAGGCCTCCCCGCCGGGCGGCGCGGGCTCGTGCACGAAGGCGTAGGTGATGATCACGCCCAAAACCAGCAGCACCGCCGTCGCGTACCAGTACCCCATGCCGGCGAGTGCGAGCGCCAGTCCGGCGCCCGCGAGCACCGCGGCGTTGTTCCAGATGCCCATGAAACCGGATGCGACGCCGCGCTGCTCAGGGGGGACGAGATCCGGTATGAGTCCCGCGTAGGCGGAGCCCGTGACGTTGTTGAAGATCTGGACGCCGATGAAGCCGATCAGGAAGACGCCGAAGCTCTGGGCAAAGCCCATGACCAGAAAGAAGATGACGTTGCCGATCACCCCGACGACCATCTGCGGGCGCCGGCGGCCGCGGCGCGTGCGCCAGCGGTCCGAGACCGCGCCGAAGATCGGGGCCGCGATCACGGCCGCGACGTCGCCGATCAGCTGGACGAGGGAGAGGTGGGAGGTGGACGCCGCATTGCCCACGAGCTGGATGATCTTCGCAGGCATGATGATGAGCAGAAGACCGGTCCACAGCACGTTGTTCGGAAACCAGTAGAAGGTGAGCGCAAGCTGGTTCCATACGCTGAGCCGGCGTTTCCCCGGCCAGCCGAGGTAGGGACTGTCGGTTGAGATCAACGTTCTTCCCCCCTGTCTCCCCGGAAGATTGGCGTGCGACGCGCCAATCCCTGCATCATCCAGCGGAACCGACCCTATATCTCCGCATTGTCCCCGTCCGAGGGGATGTCGCGCCAGATCGCATGCTCCGGAGCGTAGCGCTCAGCAAGCTCTCCACGCTCTACGCTGCCACGCGCGTACTGCACGAGATCGACGACATAGGCGCGGGGCGAGGCGAGCGCGCCTTGGCCCGCCTGCGCGACCGCCTCAGCGGCTGCCTCGGGGTCTCCGGCTCGCAACGCGGCGACTGCCTTCGCCAGGAAGTGGTCCGGCGGAAGGTCAGGGTGCTGCTGCTCGCCGGCGGTGAACGCCTGGAGCGCAAGGTCGTAGCGCTTCGCGCGGAACAGGGCGGCGCCAACCTCCAAGGGATCTGGTGGCTGCTCGGCGAGCAGCGCCTCGACGCCGTCGCCTGCGAGCAGGCTGCAATCCACCAAGGCCTGAACCGCCGGCATGAACCCAGGCGCCTCCAGCGTCGCGCTGCGCAGGAGCTGCAGCGCCTCCGCAAGACGTCCTTCGCGCATCAACAGGCCCCCCAGCGCGGTGGCGGCGCCGCCGCCGCCGAGCAGCGGGTCGACGCCATCATAAGGCGGGGTGCGCGCCGGTCCAAGGTGCAGGCATTTGCGCAGCGCCGCCTCCGCGCCAGCGGTGTCGCCAACGGCGTCGAGGGCGACGCCGCGCAGGAAGTAGAGGTCCGTGTACTCCGGGAAAAAGGACAGCGCCTCGCCGATCACCTCTAGAGCCTCGTCGAAGCGGTTCAGATGGTAGAGGCTCTGTGCCTCCGTCTTGTAGAGGCGGCTTTGCCAAGGCTGCGGGGACCCCGTCAGAGCCCGCGCGCGACGAAATTCGGCGATTCCGGATTCGGGGTCGCCCTGCGCCGTGTATTCGATGCCGAGGTTGAAGGCCGCGAACGGGTCGAACGGCTGCGCAGCAACTTCTTGCTGCGCGAGTTCGAGATTCCGGGCCCGCTTGCCCTTGCGCTCCACTACTGAAGCGTGGTAGCCGAGGTGGAGCAGCGAAAACGGGGCCTTGTCGATCCTCCCGCCGTTGGTGACCGACATCAAGCTCGGAAAGATCTGCTCGTGCAGGCGCCGTTCGAACCTCACACCGGGCAAATGTCGGAACAGGCGCAGGGCACTGTGCACGTCAAGTCGACCATCACCGATCTCGTTGCGGATCGGCACTTCCATGGCGACGGCCCTCGTCTTCGCGAGCTGGCGGCGCAGCCGCCCGGGGTCGCCCTCGAAGCGCTCGTCGGCATCCATCACCAGGATCCAGCGCCCCTTCACCGCCGCCAGTCCGAGGTTGCGAGCGGCGGAGAAGTCTCCCCGCCACGGCGTGTGCAAGACGCGTGCACCGAATCCTTCGGCGATCTCGACGCTGCGGTCGCTGGAACCGGTATCCACGATGACGATCTCGTCGACGGCGGTCTGCACGGAGGTGAGGCAGCCGGGCAGCATTTCTTCCTCGTCCCGAACAATCATGGCGAGCGAAAGCAGCATGAAGAGACCTCCCGCCCATCGCTATGCGAGGGAGGGAGGCCGGGGTGCAGGCTAGTAGCTCGGTCCTGTGAACATCTCGTCGATCAGGACGCCGTTCGTCACCGGCACGATCGCGATGCCGGTCTGGGTAAAGGCGGTGTTCAAGATGTTCTCCCTGTGGAGCGGGCTCGCCATCAACATGGCAAACGCCATACTCATGCTGCCTGCCTCGGCAAGGTTCTCAGGGCCCATCGAGTAGGCGCGGAAGCCGGCGGCTTCCTCCTGGTTGATCGGCCAGCCGAGGCGAGGCGAGTAGTGGTCGAAGTAGTTGTACATCACAAGGTCCTGTGCCTTGGCCAGAGCGCAGGAGTCGAGCACGACGTTCTCTGTCAGCGGGCTGACGCCGTTCTGTGCGCGCGCCTGGTTGACCATCGTCAGGAACTGCGCTACCAGATCAGGCTCGTTCGCGGGCGGGTTGCCGGTCTGGCCGGAGGTCGGACCCACCACGGCGATCGGCGAGGTTGACGTACCGTCTGGCTGCGGTTGGGTCGTCGACGCAGGAGCGGGAGTGGTGGTCGTCGTCTGTAATGGCGCCGGGGCTGGGCCCGCAGTCCCGAAGTAGGTGACCGAGCCCGCGAACGCGCTCGGTTGCGCGGTCGTCTGGGTCACGGCCGGCGGCGCCGACGTGCCGGAACCGGTTCCCGCCGAGCTGTCGCTCGAGGTCGTGGGCGCAGTCACAGGCGGGGCGAAGATCGGAGCCGTCGGGGTGGTGTTGGTATACGTCTGGACGCTGGTGCCTTGGTAGCCGAACGTTGTCACGCTGCCCGCGGAGTAGTAGGCACTCGCCGGGATCACAGGCAGCAGCAGGCTCGTCGCAAGGAACACGGAGCCGATGAGCGGTAGCCGCAACAATTCCCCACCTCCATAGCCGCCACTGTACAGGCCCAGCGTGGCGGGTGGCAAACGGGGAAAATGAGGCCGGACGGCGTTGTAAGGGACCCTGCGGGCAGGTGCATCCCGCGAGCCGTGAAACCGCCAACTTGATATGTCATGGGAGATGTTCCTTGTCAAAGATCGGAGGAAGTGGTTCCAGCGCTCCGAAGCTGCCGTAGATGCGCGAGACGACCAAAGCTTGGGCGAGGACTCTACCGGGCTCGAACCCCCAGTGATCCGTGTGCCAGACGGCCCAGTTTCCTGTTGTGCAAAGAGCCGACGGGCCGTGCAGTCCGTTGCGCAGCCCGAGCGGCAGCGCCTCGTCCAACAGAAGTGGGGCAAGCGCGGTGGTTTGCACGTGTCCTTCTTTGCAGGCGACCAACCAAAGGCGGAGCGGGCTGGCGCCAAATCGGGCCCTTTCCCTGAGCGCGACGAGTGCAACGGGTCCTTCGAGCAGCGCTCCGTCGGCTACCTCTCCCCGGAAGAGTTCTGTCAACTGGATGGACTCGTCACCGCCAGGCCAGGCGAAGAGCCAGATCACGTCGTCGAGCGCGACGAGGCCAAGGTGCGGCAGCGCGCCGGTTCCGCCAAGAGCACGGAACAACTTGGGTCGCGCGGGCAGGGCCAGGCTCGTTCCGGACCATTCGTCCTCCAGCAGCAACCGCTGGTCGTCCTGCACCGCCGCGAGCAGCCGCGGGTCGGCGGAGAAGGCGTTGATCGATTGCCAGGCGCGGAGCGGGCGCGGGGCGCCGACCTGCCAAAGGTTGCGGTCAGCGCAGAGCGCGAATAGGCGGTCTCCGGGGCCGAGGCCGACCGACAGAGCGGGGAGGTCATATCGGTTCCTGCGGACCCGCGTCGCGACGTACACTCCCCTTCCGTCTACTGACGCCCGCAGGTTGCGCTCCGGAAGAAAAACTTGCCGCGCCGCCACTGCACGATCACCCTCCGCAGACGGTTGACATAGTAAAGACTGACCCAGTTCAAGGAGGTAGGTTGGGATGCCGACACCCGGACAGTGCCCAGGCGGTGTATGCCCACCGTACACTGAGATCGACTGTATCCATGTCGACAAGGTGTATGACTACTGCTTCGAAGCTGATACCATCCAGCCCCAGGTCTGTACGGCCATCAGTTGCGCTGGATCGGTGACCAGCGCGACCTGCGCTGTCTCGACGGTCAACTGCACATGGCTGATGAACTCGCCGAGCGCGACAGCGGGGTTCCAAGTCTCCACCTTCCTGCTCACCGGTACGGTCAGCTTCACCCTGGGATGCACCTCCCTCGGTACGACGACCTACGTGCCCGGTACCGGGACGTTCAGCCTCACGAAATCGATTCTGCTCTGCGCGCCTGAGGGGACGACCCAGACGTGCGAGGTGCTGAGCGCCGTCTGCACGCCTCCGATCGTGCTGCCTGCCGTGGACTCCTCGTACACCGTTTGCACCACGGTAGGCATCTGCTCGACCTTCGAATCGGAAGCCAACGTGAAGATCATGGTCCCGTCGTACGGGTTCTGTGCTCCGGCGCCGTGCGAGGTCAGCCCGCTGATCCTGCCCTGCCCACCGTCGACCATCTTCCCGCCGCAGTGCACGTAAGTGCATAACGGTAAGCCTGAAGATCTGTCGATGAAGGCCCCGCCGATCTTCGGATCGGCGGGGCCTTCATCGTTCTCGCCTGATCGCCGCATGGAGTGGCCGGGTGGCTACGGACACAGCCGAGAACAAGGTGCGCAGCGCCCTGGACTGTCCCGAGCTGCGATCCAAGCAGTGCGACGGCCCGGGAGGGATGCTCCCGGGCGCTGCGTCGCGAACGTTCGGACCGTTATGGATATTGGCTACCGACCGGCAGCCGCAACTTTCTTCATTCAAGGGAAGGTGTTGAACGTGGGGACTGGCGCGGGCCACTTCTGTATCGCCGGTGGTGCCTGCGCGGACGTGACCGGCGACTGGCGGAAGACGCCATCCGGTCCGAGCCTCGGCAGTGTTCCCGGAGGCAGCGCCTGGGGCGCGACGACGTCCTGAGGGCGGCGGGGGAAGGAGCTTGCGGTCGCGAGTTGGCGAGGCAGCATGGACCGCGCGTAGGCATCCGGCAGGCGAACGGGTACGAACTGCGGGACGGTCTGAAGGACGGGTCGAGGTGTCGGTGTCGGCTGCGCGGGAGCGGGCGGCAGCACGGTCTCACGCTCATTGATCGTCGTGGAGGTCCGCAAAGGCGCGGTGCCCACCACTTCCGGGCTCTCGTGCACACCGGGTCCGGACTCCGGCCGCATTTCGACCGGCGGCTCCGTGACGGACTCCGCTAGAGAGGCAGTCGGTTCGAGTCCAGCATCCACCGATTCGGGCGATAGCGGGGATGCGTTCGCGGGGGTGTCCTCGGGCGGCGGTGCGACGGCTACAGCTTCCGCCCCCGAGCCTGGAGCGATGTCCCCGCCAAGGCCCGCGCCGGGAGGAGCCTCCGGTTGGAGAAGCAGGGCGGACCACATCGCCGGATCCGGCACGGCCACGGGAGGAGCCTCCTCGATCGCGGCCGTGGTTGGTTGGTCGACACCGTCATCCACTTTCTCGAGCAGCCACCGCAAGAAGGTGGCAAACTGTGAAGCCATGGCGTTCCCCCCATCGGTTTTTCACGTACAGGTACCCTATGCTATGTCGACTTCCCGACAGGGTGCGGGCAAGCGGCAGGGAGTTCGTGATTAAACCAGGAGCGGGGGCCGTGCTCCCGCTGCTTCGCGCCGGGCTTCATGCGAGGGCATCGCTTCATCCAGGCCTCCGCCATCTTGCGACCGCAGGGACCGAGGCCGGCTACTCGCACCGCGGCCTGCTCGTGGCCGTCGACGGCGGGTACTGCAACCGCAACGTGCTGCGCCACCTGCCTGATCGGCTGGAGGTGATCGCCCGTGCGCGGGGCGACGTCCGCCTGTTCCGTCCTCTGACAGCGGTGGAACGCATGATCTGGAGGTGCCGACGGAAGTATGGCGAGGCTCTTGCCTTGCCGAAGGACATGCTCTCGGACGACGAGATCCCATGGAAGCAGGAGAAGGTGTAAGGCGCCGGCAAGATCCACGACCTGGACTACAAGGTGATTAATCGGGTGCTGTGGCGATCGGGGACAAGGGATCGGCAACTGCGACTCTTTGTCATCCGCCCCCTGCACTACCGTCCGCGCATCGGCGTTCGCCTCCTGTATCGCGACCCTGCCTTCCTGCTCACGACGGCTCTCGTTTCATCGGACAAGGTGCTGCTGCAGGCCTACTTCGATCGCTGGGAGAGCGAGGTGAACCATCGCGACGAGAAGGATCTCCTCGGCGTGGACCAAGCCCAGGTATGGTCTCAGGAGGCCACGTGGCGCGTGCCCCAGTTCCAGGTGGCCGTCTACGCCATGCTGCTGCTCGCCGCTTTACAGGCGCACGGCCCGACGCGGACAGAGGCCTATCTGCCCGTACCCAAATGGCGAAAGCGGGAGACTCGACGACCATCCACCCTCGACATTCTCGCCTTGCTGCGCGAAGAGCTCATGGAACAAGCCATCCATGACTTCCCGGCGCCCGCTGGCGAGGCACCGCGCCCTGATGGCCGTCGCTCATCCACATCCGCGAGCCACGCTCCTGCCCCCGCTGATCCCATCACTGCCGCGCTCTACGCGTCTGGTTAGCACTGAAAACCGCCAAACACGAGCAGCGGGGGCCGTGCCCCCGCTGCTCGTCAACGTTTCAGGCGCAGGATCGTTACGTCGTCTACGCGCTCGCCGCCGCTGGCAAGATAGAGCCGCACCGCTGACGGGTCACCTTCCGACGGGGCCGTCGTATGCATATGGGCATGTTCGACGCCCTTGCGGTGCAGTTGCTGGAAAGCCGTAAGCAGGAGGTGGTGACCGACGCCGAGGCCCCGACCGTCGGGCCGGACGAGCACACCGAAAGTGGAGAAGTCACCGGGCACCGTCTCCGTGTTGCCGTAGCTCGTGAAACCGATGAGAACGCCGCGTTCCCCGCGCGCAGCGTAGAAACGCTCCCCGCGCGGTGACTCGAAGAGCCGCGCAAAATTGCGCCGCGCAGCTACATCCCCTCCCCAGCGCTCGAACAGCCAGTCCCAAGTACCGCGGTAGGCGCTGACCGCGAGACGCGCATACTCATCGGGGTCGGGCACCTCTTCCGCGACGTGCACGCCCTCCGGAGGTGCGCCGGGATCCGGTGCGGGCAGGTGCCACGCGATATGCACGACGCGGCGATAGGCAGCAAGGCCCAGGTCGCCGAGCGCGTCGTAGCAGGCGTCGTCATTGCGCGCCGCGGCCTCCACCGTTTGCGCGCCCCGTCCCTGCGCGATGCGGATGAGCTCCGACGCGAGCGGACGCACGGCTTGCGGAGCTCCGCACAAGTCGGTCAGAAGCGCCTGTCCGGATACGCTCGAGTAGCACAGTCGGATGGCCGCCTCGATCGTGCCGCCGCGCTCGGCCAGCCAGGTTTCCGAGCTAGGATATACGAAAAGGTCGGCTTCGATAAGCTTGCGCGGAGGGTCGAGAATGACGCCGAACGCCGCGAGCGCATCGCTGTCCGCCGGTTGCGCGGGGCGCAGGACGTATGGCAAGGACGAACCTCCTTATGGCCTGTGTAGATTAGGTACTTCGCCGTTTCGCTTCCGTGTCCTTGGAGATGGAGATGGAGATGGCGATGGGGAATCGCGGCGCAGGAACCGTACGCACGCTGTCGAAGGCGATCCGTGGAATGGTTATGGAGGGATGCACATGCCGGGCCTCATTCCGCGTCCCGACCTCCTGGGCGCAAAACGCCTGCTGGCGGTGCAACCGCACCCGGACGACAACGAAATCGGCGCCGGCGCGACCATTGCGCGTCTTGCCTCGCAAGGAACCGAGATCCGCTACATTACGGTAACCGATGGCCGCATGGGCACGACGGACCAAGCTCTGTCGCCCGATGAACTCGCCGCGCGCCGCAAGCTGGAGGCCGATCGCGCCGCAGCGCTGCTCGGCGTGGCCGATAGCCGGCATCTTGGATTTCGCGACCTATTGGACTCGCCGTTGCCCGGCCTGCGCGAGCGGCTGCTCGAGGAGATCTGCGCGTTCGCGCCGGACTTCGTCATGACCTGCGATCCCTGGCTGCCTTACGAGTCGCACCCTGACCACCGCAACGTCGGGCTCGCCGTCAGCGAGGCGGTCTCTCTCATGGGTTTTCCGCACGTTCCGGGCGCGTCCAAAGCGGCGCTGGCGCAGCCTATGGTCGCCTTCTACAGGAGCGCGCGGCCGAACGTCCGGATTCCAGCCGGCGAATATTGGGACCGCAAGTGGCAGGCGATCGCCCAACACGAGACGCAGTTCGCCGAGAACTTCCTGCCGATCATGCGGATGTTCTTCGAATCGGAGGCGACCGGCGAAGACGGCATCTATGAAGCATTCAAAGTCCTGCATCCGGTCTATCTGCATTTCAATCCGGGAGCGGTAGATGCATGAAAATCTGTGTGATCGGAGCCGGGAGTTCCTACACGCCGGAGCTTGTCGAAGGCGTTCTCGCCGCCCCCCTGCCGATCGAGGAGGTCTGGCTCGCGGATCTTCCGGAGGGTCGCGAACGCGTCGAGGTCATCGCGCGGCTCGCACGGCGGATGGCGAAGCGGGCAGGGAAGGCGGTGCGGTTTGTGCCGACGGAGGATCGCCTCAGGGCGATCGAGGGGGCGGCATTCGTCCTGAACCAGTTCCGCGTCGGCCTCTTGCGCATGCGCAGCCTCGACGAGCGGCTTCCGCTTCGTCATGGCGTCGTGGGCCAGGAGACGACCGGGCCCGGTGGCTTCGCGAACGCCATGCGCACCATCCCCGTCGTCCGCCAGATCGCGGAGGAGGTCGCCCTCCACGCGCAAGACGCCTGGCTGCTCAACTTCACCAACCCCGCGGGCCTTGTCACGCAGGCCCTCGTGGATCTTGGCCACCGCCGGGCGGTGGGCCTTTGCAACATCCCTCGCATCACGGAGCGGATGGTCGTTGCGGGAGCGGGAGTGCCGCCGGATGCGGTTCGGATTTCCGCGTTCGGGCTCAACCACCTGACCGGCACGCACGTCTTTGTCGACGGGCAGGATGCAACGGCCATGGTGCTGGCGAGCGGCGCGGCGGAGGCGGAACTGCGCAAGTCGGCCCCGGATGCGCGGCTGCCGGAAGGCTTCTTTCCGTCGCTCGGCTTCTTCCCGAACCCGTATCTCAACTACTTCTTCTTCCCGCAGGCGACCTACCGCCACGCGCTGGAGGATGCCTTGTCCCCGGAGGGCACCCGCGCGCAGCGCGTGCAGGCGATCGAGGCGGCGCTGTTCGCGCACTACCGGCAGGAGGACCTCGACGAAAAGCCGCCGGAGCTTTCCCAGCGCGGCGGCGCGTTCTACTCGGAGGTGGCGGTGAACACCATGGTCGCCCTGTCTTCGGATACGCCGTGCGAACTCGTGCTGAACATCGAAAACCATGGGGCCATTCCAGAGCTTCCCGACGAAGCGGTCGTGGAGCGCAACGCGCTCGTCGATCGCATGGGGGTGCGACCCGTTTCCTGCGAGGAGCCGATGCCTCGCGTGCTGGGCGCCATCGTGCAGGCGGTCAAAGAGTACGAGTTCCTCACGGTGCAGGCGGCGCTGGAGGGTTCGCGCCGCAAGGCGCGGGAGGCGCTCCTGGCCCACCCGTTGGTTCCCGGTGCGGAAGCGGCCGAGGGGCTGCTCGCCGATCTTGCCGCGGTGAACGCCGAGTTCTGGCCGGTGTTGCGATGACGGTGTACGTCGGCGTCGACGGTGGCGGCACCTACACGCGGGCGCTCGCGTTCGACCCGAGCGGCGCTGTGTTCGGCGAGGGCCGCTCCGGCCCGTCCAACTGGCAGACGGTCGGCGTGGAGGCGGCGGTGCAGGCGGTGCGCGAGGCGGCGCTGACCGCGGTAGGTGGCCATGAGCTCGGCGGGTTGGGCGCCTGTCTCGCGGGGGTGGACCTGCCGGAGGACGAGGCGCGGCTGGGCGAGCCGCTGCGCGCTGCACTCGGCTGCGACGTCCGAGTCGAGAACGACATCGTCGCGGCGGCGTTCGCCGCGCCCGGCGACCCGGTCGGCGTCGTCTCGAGCGGTACGGGCTCAGCGGTCGCCATGCTGCAGGGCGGTGCGGTGCGCAGGCTGCTGGCCCTCAACGAATACACGGGACCAGGCGGCGGCGCCGGGGACATCGTGCGGCAGGCGCTCCGTGCCGCCATCCTCGGAGCGCAGAGGGCGGCTCCCGAAACGCTGCTGTCCCAACTGGTGCAGCAGGCGTTCGGGCTCCCGGACCACATCACCCTTGCGCGCGCCACGGAATCCAAGGAGTTGCCTGGGTGGCAGGTGGCG
>JAKAPV010000066.1 GCA_021806845.1 Bacillota bacterium
TCCGATCTCGACGAGATCCGCGCGGCGCTCCTCCGCCCGGCGCAGGGCGCCGGGATCGAACTCGAGCGTATCGGAGAGGCTGGCCGCGGCTGCGGCGCCCTCTGCAAGCAGCGTCGCGCCTTCCTCCAGGACTTCCAGCAGGCGTGCGATTTCCTCGTGCAGGCGACCGAACGGACGCAACCGCGAGATCGCGAGCGCCAGCATTTCCTCCGCGCCGGTCGAGTCGTCCCCGCGCAAGAACGCGTGCGCCTCCGAGAGAGCGGCCAGGATGTCCTCCTGCTTGCCGAGCAGGTCGATCTGCTGCTCGATCGCCGCGAATTCGCCCGGGCGCACCTTCGCCGCGTCGATCTCCTGGATCTGATGACGCAAGAGGTCTGCCTGCCGCTCCCGCTGGCGGGGATCGCCACCGAGCTCTGCGTGACGCGAGCGCAAATCCGCGATGTGCCGTCCTAGCGCGGTCGCCTCCTGGTGGAGTGCCTCCGCGCCGCAGAAGCGGTCCAGCAGCTGGCGCTGGCGCTGCGGGCGCAAGAGTGTCGCGGCTTCGCCCTGCGCGAGCAGCTCGACGAGGCCGTCCGCTGCCGCCCGGATCTCGAGCAGTGAGGCGGCCCGCCCGTCGATCCGCGACAGGCTGCGGCCGCTCTCGGAGATCTCGCGCTCGAGCAGCGTCTCCGCGCCGTCCTCCGGCCAAAACACCGCGATGACGCGCGCGCTCTCCGCCCCCTGGCGAACGATCTGGCGACTGGCGCGCGCGCCGAGCGCGAGGTCGAGGCCGTCGAGCAGGATGGACTTCCCGGCGCCCGTCTCTCCGGTGATCACCGTCAGGCCCTCCGAAAACTCAAGCTCGATCTCGTCGACGATCGCCAGTTCGCGGAGCTGCAGTAGGCGCAGCATCAGAGCATCAGCCCGCGCAAGTGCTCCGTGACCGCCGGCGCCTCCTCGGGCGGGCGGACGACGAGAAACACCGTGCGCTCTCCCGCCATCGTGCCGATCACGTTCGGCAGCCGGAGCGAATCGATCGCCTCGCAGACTGCGTCGGCCGTCGCGGGCAACGTGTTCACGACCACCATGTTCGCGCTGTAGTCCACCGTGAGCACCGAATCGCGGCAGATGCGCATCAGCTTCTCGTCGGCGGTCGGCAGACGCACGTCGCTGACGTAGTGCTGGCGGCCATCCGGGCCCGCCCGCTTCACGAGTCCAAGTTCCTTGATGTCGCGAGAGACGGTGGCCTGCGTCACCGGCAGTCCGCCGTCGCGCAGGTGCTGCGCAAGCTCCTCCTGGGTGCCGACCGCCTCGTCCCGGACGAGTTCGAGGATGCGCAGCTGCCTGCGCGCCTTCTCGCGGGATACGGGCCGTTCCATGCCCGCCCTATTCCCCGCCATGCGCACTTTCCTCCTCCTGCAGTTTGCGGCGCAAAACGTCGTAGAAGTTCCAGCCGGGGCGCCGCCACAGCACCGTCTGCTCGGTCGCGAGGCGCGTCACCACGACGTCGCCCGGCTTGAGCTTCGCCCCGTGCTGGCCGTCGACCGTGACGAAGGCCTCCGTCGTCGGAGCGATGACGCGTACGCGCACCTCCTCGGCCGGGTCGACGGCGACCGTGCGGGCGTAGAAGGAATGCGGGCAGATGGGCGTGATCGAGAGGGCGCGCACGTCCGGCGAAAGCACTGGGCCGCCGGCGGAGAGCGCGTAGGCTGTGGACCCGGTCGGCGTCGAAAGCACAACGCCGTCGGCGGGCCAGATGAAGGCGGGCCGCCCGCGCAGACCCACTTCGGCCCGGATCAGGCGCGAGAACGGGCCCTTCGAGACCACGACGTCGTTGAGCGCCAGAAAGCGCTCCACGACGGCGCCGTCGCGCAGGATCTCCGCCCGCAGCATGTTGCGCTGGTCCAGCACGCGCGTCCCGGTGAGGAGGTCGGGGAGCTGCGCCTCCACCTCCTCGGACTCTAGTTCCGTCAAAAAGCCGAGATGGCCGAGGTTAACGCCGACGATGGCGATGCCGAGCGGCGCGAGCCGCTTGGCCGCCTGCAAGAGGGTGCCGTCGCCGCCCAGCACGATCGCAACCTCGACGCGGTCGGACCAGCTCTCGAGCGGCTGGGGGCGCACGTCCAGCCCGAGCAGCGCTGCTGCGTCGGGCTCGAACCAAGCCGTGCGGCCGAGCCGCTGCAGGAGGCGCGCGACCTCAGCCGCGCGGCGCAGCGCTTCCGGCTTCTCGAGGTTTGGCAATAGGCCGATCGGTGCCGCCAAGTGCGCCCTCCTACCGAAACTTTCCGTCGACGTGTGAAACTTCGCCGCCACAGCGCCCGCTCCTGCGGCCGCAGCGCGCAGCGCGGTCGGGCGGCCCAGCCGGCGAAGGCGCTACAGGGCGAAGTATTCCCGGGCCGCCGCGCCTGCCACCTGGGCGGCGGCTCCGGGCGCGAACACCCCGATCTGCCAGAGATCGCGGTAGCGGTCGCGCAGGAGCGCCGTCTCGGCATCCCCGCCGGGCGGGGCATCGAGCGGGTAGATGCCTTCCGGCAGCGACGTCGGCACCCGCATCTCGCGAAACTCCGGTGCGGGCGGGCAGGAGATCGCGACATCGCGCGCCGCAAGCCCCGCGGCGCGGGCGATCTCGGATTCCGCCGCGCGCCGGGCGTCCGCCGGGGAGAGCTGCGCGTAGAGCGCGGCGAGCCGGCCCTCCCCGATCTCCCTGCGCCCTGCGACGAACGCCCTCTTCAGCAGCCGGCGCTGCGCGACGCCCTGCGCGAGGTGCATGGCATCCTCGCCGAAGCCGCCCCCGCTGAGCCGGGCCAAGAGAGCGTCGTCCGAGAGCACGTAGAGCGTCGCGGGCTTGAGTCCTTGCAGGGCGGCCAGTTCCACCGACTTCGCGAGCATGGCGCCTGCCGCGATCTTCGTGTGGTGCAGGTAGACCCGTTCCGTGAGGATGTAGCGCATGCGGAAGAGTTGCAGCACTTCGCTGCGTGCGTCGAGGCGAATGCGCCCGTGGCGCGCGAGCTGCACGCCGAGGCGCCCGTCCAGGAGCGCGAGGGACTGCAGCACGCGCTCGTCATAGCTCTGGCGAACGCCGGTAAAGTAGGCGTCGCGGCGCAGGTAGTCGAGGAGATCCGCGTCCACCGAGCCCGCAACGATGTCCCGCGCCCAGGCCGGCACGTCCTGCACGCCGGTCAGGATCGCCTGCGCCCGATCGCCGCAGCCGAGCTTCGCAAGTTCCTCGCCCACGGTCCCCCTCAGCGCCCGCGCCATGCGCTCCACCGTGTCGTGACGGGGCAGGATCGGACGCTCGTCCTCAAAGGTGTGGCCGAACGGCGCATGCGCGATGTCGTGCAGGAGCGCTGCCGCGATCACGGCGTCGGCCCATTCGTCGCGAGAACGCCCCACCGCCTCCAGCATCATGCCCGCCGCATGGGCGGCCCCCAGAGAATGCTCGAAGCGGCTGTGCTGTGCGCCGGGATAGACGAGATAGGCGAGGCCGAGCTGGCGCACGCGCCGCAGGCGCTGCATCTCGGGCGTGTCCAGGAGCGCCGCCGACCAGGCCGGCAGCGCGATGTCCCCCCAGACGGGGTCGCGGATCAGCACGTGCGCCACGCCTCCTCGACCGCCGCGTCGACGTCGATGCCCGCCTGCGGGCCAGGCCCCGGTCCGAAGTGCATGAGAAATTCGCGGTTCCCCGAGGGACCGAGGATCGGCGACGGACAGACGGCCTGCGCCTTGAGGCCGAGGTTCTCGGCGAGGCCCGCCGCCTCCTTGAGCACACGCCGGTGTACCTCCGGATCGCGGACGACGCCGCCCTTCGAGACAAAGGCTCGTCCCGCCTCGAACTGCGGCTTAACGAGCGCGATGACGTCGGTCTCGGGCGCGCGCAGTGCGCGCACCGCCGGCATCACGAGCCGCAGCGAGATGAAGGAGAGGTCGAGGGTGAAGAGCGAGATCTCCTCGGGGAGGTCGCCGGCCCTAAGGTAGCGGATGTTCGTCCGCTCGAAGACAGACACCCGCGGGTCCTCGCGCAGCTGCACCGCGAGCTGGCCGTACCCGACGTCCACGGCATAGACGCGGGTGGCGCCGTGGCGCAGGAGGATGTCCGTGAACCCGCCGGTCGATGCGCCCGCGTCGAGGGCCACGCGCCCTTCGACGGGCACCGCGAAGCGGCGCAGGGCCTCGATCAGTTTGAGCGCCCCGCGCGACGCATAGGGAAAGGCCTCTTTCAGTTGGAGAGAGGCATCGTCCGAAACGGCCATGCCGGCCTTGGCCGCGGGCCGGCCGTCCACCAGCACCTGGCCAGCCAGGATCAGCGCCTGGGCTCGGCTGCGCGTCTCGCAAAGCCCGCGCGCCACGAGCGCCTCGTCAAGACGCGTCCTGGTTGACATCGAGCGCCTGCTGCAGGCGTGCCGCGATCTGGGGCGCCGTGAGACCGCACTCCTCGAGCTGTTCCTGGCGCGATGCGTGCTCGATGTAGCGGTCAGGCACGGCGAAGCGCTCGAAGCGGCCGCGGAAGCCCCGCGCCGCCAGGGCCGCAAGCACGGCGTCGCCGAACCCGCCCTCTTCGGTGCCCTCTTCCAGCGTCACCACCACCGGGTACTCCGCGGCGCGGGAGATCATGTCTTCGTCGATCGGCTTGATGAATCGCGCGTCGGCGACCGCGACAGAAATGCCCTTCGCGTTCAGGAGCTGCGCCGCGTCGAGCGCCGGCTGCACCATCGTTCCAACCGCCAGCAGCGTCGCATGCGTCCCGGGGCGGAGCCACTCCCCTTCGCCGATCGCGAGCTCGGCCGCCTCGCGCTGCACGCCGGGGCAGTTGCCGCGCGGGTAGCGCACCGCGAAAGGCCCGTCGTGCGCAAGCGCGAGGCGCAGCATCGCCTTCAGCTCCACCTCGTCGCGCGGCGCCGCCACGACGTAGCCTGGGATCGCTCGGAGGTAGGCGAGGTCGTAGAGTCCCTGGTGCGTGGCCCCGTCCTCGCCCACGAGGCCGGCGCGGTCCATGCAGAAGGTGACGGGCAGGCCCTGGATGCCGATATCGTGGATCAGCTGGTCGTAGGCGCGCTGCAGGAAGGTCGAATAGATGGCGCAGAGCGGCCGCAGCCCCTGCGTCGCCATGCCCGCCGAGAATGCGACGGCGTGCGCCTCCGCGATGCCGACGTCGAAGAATCGGTCGGGATGCACCTCCCGAAAGCGCACAAGGCCCGTGCCGTCCGCCATGGCCGCAGTGACGGCGACGATGCGCGGATCCTCCTTCGCGAGTTCCACCGCGATGCTGCCGAAGGCGTCGCTCCAGCTTGTGCCCGACTTGCGCTGCGCCTTGCCCTGACCCGTCTCCACCTCGAATGGCGCAGTGGAGTGCCATTTGTTCGCGTCGGCGGCGGCCGGCTCGTAGCCGTGTCCCTTCTCGGTCACCGCGTGCACGAGCACCGGTCCGCCGATCTCCCGCGCCCGGCGCAGCACCGCGCGGAGCATGGCGACGTCGTGTCCGTCGATCGGGCCGAGGTAGCGCACGCCGAGTTCCTCGAAGAGCTGTCCTGGCACCAGCAGGTGCTTCACCGAGTCCTTCATCCGCTCGGCCGCCTCTGCCGCCCCGCGGCCAACGAGCGGGATGGCGCGGAGCGCGGACTCGACGTCGTGCTTGAAGCGCGTAAACGCCGGCGCCGCCCGCAGGCGCGTAAGGTAGGTCGAGACCGCACCGACGTTCGGGGAGATCGACATGGAGTTGTCGTTCAGGACGATGATCAGGTCGGTGCCGAGCTGTCCCGCGTTGTTGAGTCCTTCGTACGCGAGGCCCCCCGTCAGCGCTCCATCTCCGACCAGGGCGGCCACCGCGAACTTCTCCTTGCGCACGTCGCGGGCCGTCGCGATCCCGAGCGCCGCGGAGATCGCAGTCGATGCGTGGCCCGCGCCGAAGACGTCATGCTCGCTTTCGTCGCGGCGCAGGTAGCCGCTCGCGCCGCCCTTCTGGCGCAGGTGCTGAAAGATCTCCCGCCTGCCCGTCAGCAGTTTGTGGGCATAGGCCTGGTGGCCCACATCGAACAGCAGCTTGTCCGTGGGCGACTGGAAGACGGCATGCAGCGCAACGACGATCTCGACGGCTCCAAGGCTGGGAGCGAGGTGCCCTCCCACCCGAGAAACGACATCGATGATCTCGTGGCGCAGGTCGGTGCAGACCTGGCGCAGCTCGGCGTCGCTGCAGCTCGCAAGGTTCCTCCCGCCGAGAAGCTCCCCAGATGCCACGGTCAAAGCCCTCCCCGGCGCCGCTTTGGCGGCGCTTCCAGGATGTGCAGCGGCAGGATCCGCTCGATCGCCTCGAGCAACCGTCCCACCAGCCAGACGACAGTGTCCGCTTGCCGAATGGCAAGCCCCTTTGCTGCTGATTTTAGCCCAATCGTCAATGCCGAGACGAGTGCAATCGCCACGATCGCTGCCGGCGCCTGCCAGTGTGGCGGCGCCATGCGTATCGCGAGGCTCGCGGTGAGCGCACCGGAGAGCGTGCCCGCAATGTCGCCGACCATATCACTGCAGACGGTCGCCACCCGGTCCGCTTCGCGCACGAGGCGCAGCGCCTTGCGGGCACCCGGCCGTCGCGTCGATGAGCGCGCGTGGAACGGGGTCTCATGCGCGCGCGTCGCGGCGACGCCCACGATGTCGAAGATAACGCCGAGCAGAATGATTAGCAAAAGAACGGGCAAGGCTAAGAGCGCAGGCCAGCCGGTTGCGGCGCTCTGGGTCGGCCAGGTGGCGATGAGAGCAATGACAAACGCCGCGGCCGCATAGCGCAAAGCGCGCAGGCCGAGGCGTGTGTTCTTGTTCTTCACGGGAACCTCCAATGTGTTGGGAAGGGTGGAAGCGCACAGGGTAAACGCTGCGTCATAGGTCCAGCTGGCTTTCCCATCCGGAGAACCGGTCGTTGCCGGCCGGCGGTTCCCCTTTCACTCCGGTGCGCCCTGTCGCCAAAGGCGCTGCTAGATTGCCACTCAGGACGCACTGTAATCCCCTGCGCGCCTCGCCGTTGCGGCGAACAGCCTAGGAGTTTTCCTCGCGGCGCGTGTGTTCCCTTAGCCTCTTTTGCCACGCGGGTTTCGGCCGGCAGCGGCGGCGCGTCGGGGCCCCGATCGCGCTCGCCGGAACCCGGCATCCCTCCGCACAGCTCAAGGCAGGCTACGCTGTACCAAGCGCCTGGCCATGCCCAGCACCTGGTTACAGGTACAACTCCAGGCCGAAGTTGCATCCGCAGGCGGATGATCCTCGAACCTGGGCCTCCGCGGGGGTTGGGTGCGGAACCACATGCCGTTATGGGCGCCCCAACCTCCCTAACTCCCAGCACGAACCCGGACTTGGCGTTCCATGCCCGCACCAGGAGCTTCATCGATGTGCCCTTCGACGGATTTTTAGGCCCGCCTTAGGGGAGACACGTCCGGCTAGGATACTGCTCCACCCGAAAAGTTCCCACACGAGATTATAACACCGCATCGGGTGCGCCACGATGGCCCTCAATGCCTGCGTTCGGCAAGCTCTTCCAGCAGCGTGGCAAGACGCTCCGTCGCGACACGCTGGCGCGCGGCCGCCGCGAGTGCGTTCAGCGCCTTTTGCGCATGTTCGCGGTACGCCGTCTGCGTACCCTCGACTCCCAAAAAACGCACGATGTTCGGGCGCTCTTTTCCTGCGTCCTTATGCAGGCGCTTGCCGATCTCCGTCTCGGTGCCGACGACATCCAGGAGGTCGTCGCGGATCTGAAACGCGACGCCGAGGGATCTGCCGAACGTGCGGAGCGCGTCGACGGCCGCCGTCCGCGCGCCGGCGAGCTCCGCGCCCGCTGCGGCCGCCGCGCCGAGCAAGGCTCCCGTCTTTGCCTCCGCGACGCGTATGCACCCCTGGGCGTCCTCCGCGCCGCTCAGGTCGAGCGCCTGCCCGCCGACCATGCCGGGGCCGATCCCGGCGCCGGTCGCGATCTCGCCGATCGCTCGCAAGACGCGCCCCGGCGGCACGTCCTGCATGCCGCGGGCGAGCAGCGCGAAGGCGCGCGTCAGAAGACCGTCTCCGACCAGGATGGCGGTCGCCTCGCCGAAGGCCTTGTGGACGGTCGGGCGACCGCGCCGCAGATCGTCGTCGTCCATCGCGGGCAGGTCGTCATGCACGAGGGAATACACATGAATGCATTCGATGGCGGCGGCGGCTGGCAGCAAGGGCTGCCAGCCGCCGCCGCAGGCCTGTGCCGAAAGAAGCAGGAGTCCGGGCCGCAGGCGCTTGCCGCCCAAGAGGGCGTAGGCCATCGCGGACGAGAGCGGGTGATCGGAGCCTGGCGCGGCGAGGATCGCCTCCTCGATCGCCGGTAACAGGTCAGAAAAAGCGTTCAAGAGCCGCCTTCCTCAAGGCGCAATTCCTCCGGCGGCGCCTCCTGCGCGTCGCCAAGCAGTTCTTCGATGCGGCCCTCCGCCGCTCCCAGGATCGCTTCACACTGCTTGGCGAGCTCCATGCCTTCCTCAAACAGCTTTAGGGAAACATCGAGTTCGCCGCTGCCGGACTCCAGCTGCTGCACGATCGCCTCGAGCCGTGCGATCGCCTCTTCAAACGACATCTTTTGCCTCCCCCCGCGCCACGCGTTCGACGCTCGCCTGCACGCTTCCGTCCCAGAATCGCAGCCGCAGCTCATCGCCGGCAGCCAGGCCTTCGGCCCGCGCCACCGGGCTTCCTTCCTTCGATACGAGCGCATACCCCCGCTGCAGCGGCCCTGTCGGGTCGAGCGCCTGCAGCCTCAGGCGCAGGGCGGTCAGCTCCGCGCGGCGCTGCCTGTCCGATGCCTTGCCAAGGTGCAGCAGCAGCCGCAGGTCGTGCGAGAGCCGGTCCCTGCGGGCCTGCACGATGTCGAGCGGGCGGCGCAGCGGTGGCCGCCCGGCGAGCGCCGTGAGCAGACGGCGCCGCGCGTAGACCTCACGGCGCATGCCGGCTTCGGTGCGCGTGCCCAATTCGCGCGCCCGCGCGAGCAGCTCGACGTAGTTCGGAACCGTGATCTCCGCCGCGGCGCTCGGGGTGGGTGCGCGCCGGTCTGCCGCGAAGTCCACGAGCGTGAAGTCGGTCTCATGCCCGACCGCCGAGACGACGGGAACCGGACAGGCCGCCACCGCCCGTACGAGCGGCTCCTCGTTGAACGCCGAGAGGTCCTCCTGTCCGCCGCCGCCGCGGCCGACGATCACGACGTCGACCCCCGGGACCCGCGCGATCCGCCGGAGCTGGCGGACGATCTCTTCGGCGGCGCCTTGTCCCTGGACGCGTGCCGGCGCCACCACGAGATCAACGGAGGGGTGCCGGCGGCGCGCGACCTGGATAATGTCGCGCAGCGCGGCACCCGAAGCCGATGTGACGACGCCGACCTTGCGCGGCACGAGCGGCAGCGGCCGCTTGCGTTCTGCGCGAAACAGTCCCTCGGCCTCGAGGCGCCGCTTCAGCTCCTCGAGCCGCAGGAGCTGGGCTCCCAGGCCGACCTGTTCCACCTGCTCGGCGTAGACCTGGACCTGTCCCGCCGGCTCATAGAACGAGACCTGCCCGGTGACGAGGACCATGTCGCCATCCTTCGGCGCGAACGCGACGGTGCGGAAGCGCGAGCGGAACATGACGCCGCGCAGCTGCGCATGCTCGTCCTTCAGTGAGAAATAGAAATGCCCCGACGGGTGCGCCTTGCAGTTCGCCAGCTCTCCTCGGATGCAGACGAGGCGGAGCCGCGGCTCCGCCTCCATGATGCCTGTCAGGAGACGGGCGACTTCGAAGACGCCGAGAATCTCCACTGCATCGCCTCCAGGCAGTTTCGCAGCAGCAGTGCGATCGTCATCGGCCCGACGCCGCCCGGGACCGGCGTGATGCAGCCCGCCAGCGGCTCCACCTCGTCGAAGCGCACGTCGCCCTTGAGCTTTCCGTCCTCGCCGCGGTTGGTGCCGACGTCGATGACCGCAGCCCCCGGCTTCACGTGGTCCTTGCCCACCAGTCCCTGCCGCCCTGCCGCCACCACCAGGATGTCCGCGCGGCGCGCGACCTCCGCGAGGTTGCGCGTGTGCGAGTGCGCGATCGTCACGGTCGCCCCCGCGCCCAGCAGCAGATGCGCCATCGGCTTGCCGACGATCGCGCTGCGGCCGATCACGACGGCCTCCTTGCCGTCGGGGTCGACGCCGGCCGAGCGCAGGAGTTCCATCACGCCCTGCGGCGTGCAGGGGCGCAAGCCGGGCTCGCCCAAGAGGAGGCGTCCCGCCTGCACCGGCGTCAGTCCGTCGACGTCCTTTTCGGGACTGATCGCATGCACCACCGCCTGCGGGTCGATGTGGCGCGGCAAGGGCAGCTGGACAAGGTAGCCGTCGATCTCCTCGGCGCGGTTCAACTGGTCGAGCAGTTGGAGGAGCGCCTGCTGCGTCGTTTCCGCGGGCAGGCGGTGGACCTCGGAGTGGAAGCCCGCCTCCTGGGCGGCCCGTTCCTTGTTGCGCACGTAGACAGCCGAAGCGGGGTCGTCCCCCACGAGCACGACCGCGAGCCCGGGAGGACGACCGTACTCCGAGCGAAGGCGGGCGGTCTCGTCAGCGATCTGGGCGCGGACGCGGCTGGCGACTTCCTTGCCGTCAATGATCTGGGCCATGGTCCTTCTCCACTTCTTCCTCCTGGATTGGATCCCGATCGCGCAGCGGCCGTCCGAGCTCTTCGGCGATGCGCGCCAGAACCCCGTTGACAAAGCGCGGGGCGTCCTCCGTGGAGTACGTGCTCGCGAGCTCCACCGCCTCGCTCACCGCAGCGTTCGGGGGGATCTCCGGCTGGTGGATGAGTTCGTAGGTGGCGAGGCGCAGGAGATTGCGGTCGACGGCGGCGAGCCGCTGCAGGCTCCAGCCGCGGCTGAACCGGGAAATCAGTTCGTCAATCCGCGCCTTGTCCTCCTGCACGCCTTCGCAGAGGGTGCGCGCATACTCGGCGAAGCCTTCCGGCTCGCCCTCGATGGCCTGCCGCAAGGCTTCCTTGGGGTCCTGGCGCCCCACATCGGCAGCAAACAGGGCGCGCAACGCCAGAACGCGAGACTGGCGGCGGGCCATCAGTCGCGGTCCCGCGGGAAGAAGCGCTCCAGGAAGCTGCCCCAGTCCGCGCTCTCAAAGTCGTAACGCATGCCGATATACCAGCCGACGACGCCGGCGAGCAGCACGAAGACCGCAGCGAAGAAACCGATCTCCACCGCGAGCAGCGCCCAGAGAACGCCAATCCCACCGCCCACGAGGGCGCCGGGACGCTCCTGCCACAGGCGCAGCCAAAACTCCCGCATCTACTCCACCCGCCCGCGCCGGGATTCCGGGCTGATGTGGTCGATCTCGACGCGAACGCGCACCACCGCGATGCCGACGACCCGCTGCACCTGCGTCTGGATCGCGTCCTGGATCGTCGCCGCCAGGTCCGCGATCGGCGTCTCCGGTCCCACGGTCGCGCGCACCCGCACCGAGAGCCCCTCTTCCCAGTTCTCTATGAGCGCCTTCGCGTCCCGTACGCCTGCAACATTGCGCACGAGCCGCTGGACCATTCCTTCGATGGCGTGCACTGAGACCCGCACGTCACCCATCGAGAGGGAGTGGACGATGGCTCGCCGCCGCGGCGAGCCGGCGATGCCGACGCCGGTCAGCCGCACGCTGACGACGAGCAGCACGATGCCGACCAGGGCTAAGCCGAGCCGCCCTGTGGGGCCGGCGGCGCTTGTCCGAAGAAAGTCCAGCGGGGCACCCCAGCCTGCCACCGCGATGGCGATCAGCGCCAGGGAAACGAGCCCCAGGCTGATCGTGTAAATGGCGAGAATGACCCGGTCGAAATAGCCGAGGACCTTCACTTGACGCGCAGCCCCTCTGCATCCTTCTCTATGTCGGCGAAGGCGACTCCCTGGATGTGCACGTTCACCTCGACAACCTTGAGGCCGGTCATCGACTCGACCGCGCCCTTCACGCGGTCCTGCACCCGCTGCGCCACCTCGGGGATCCGCGCGCCGTACTCCACGAGGACGTAGAGGTCGATCGCGGCCTCGCGCTCTCCCACTTCGACCTTGACGCCACGCTGCAGGTGCTTCAGGCCGAGCCGCTCGGTGATGCCGCCAACGATGCCGCCAGCCATGCCGGCGATCCCCTCCACCTCGGTGGCGGCGATCCCGGCGATCACGGAGACGACGTCGTCGGCAATCCGCACAGCGCCGGTGTCATCGGTGACGAGCGAGAGCACTTCATGCTCTTCCACAGATCGGAA
>JAKAPV010000067.1 GCA_021806845.1 Bacillota bacterium
GCTCCTGAGAGACCTTAAGCAGTTCGGAACTGCTCCAAACAGAGAAACCGGCAGGGCCTCCAGGTCTGGGAGTCCCAGTTGCTGAAGGTGGCTATTAGGCAGGGCAAGGCTGAGGAGCGGACTCGCGGAGTTCCGCCACCGTCGCATGGAGATCTTATGGAATTCCCCGCGGTAGCCCCTCTGGCGCAGCGCCTGGTGGAGGGGCTTCCAGCTCTTCCACTCACGCATCTGCATCATCCGGATCTACGGCGAATCCAGCCCATCAGTTCCCTGATGAGTCCCTTGCAGTTGGCCATCTTGAAGTAGTTGTACCATCCGAGGAGCAGGCGTCTGAGCGCCTTCACGGCGTCCTCCACTCTCTGAGTGCCTCTCCAAACAAGCACCCGAGCATGAAGCCCTACCCGGAGGCCGGCGCACCCTCAACGCTCGATCCGAGGCGGGACACGCTGCATCTGCATGATGGCAGAGGCGGCGATGGTCCCATGCGGGGGAAGCCGGCGATACATGGAGCATTCGGCCGGGGTTCCCTGGAGAAATTCTGAAGTGCCCTGCCGGGTCCACGGCCGGTCGTGGAAGCCGATCTCACGGTCGGCGGCGGACGTCTCGATTCTCTGCTAGACCAGGACACGACTCGGCTCTTGAGCAGCCGCCTGGGCGTCAAAGTCGATGGTCAGATGCTCGCCGAGCGCCTTCGCGAAAGACAGGAGTGTTCCGACTTCCACGTTCGACTTTCCCGATTCCAACCGGGCGATGTAGGACTGGGGACGTCCCACCCTTGCAGCGAAGTCACTCTGGGAAAGTCCGTGCTTGACGCGTAAGCCAATGATGGCTCGGGCCACGTCTGCATAAGGCATCTCGCGACGGTATGCCTCGCGGAGCTCCGGATCAGCATCCCACGCGCGCTCGACATCCTCAAGGCGCCTAAAGGAATTGCGATTCGCCATCTTGTGATCTCCTCTCGTCCTCATAGCGTTCCACCGCATCTCTGACCTTCTGCGCCGCCTGCTGGTAAACCGCGGCCGCAAAACGGTCAAGCTTCTTGACAGCTGCATGGGCCACCAGAATCACGCTTCCGTCTGTGGCCAACCCGAAGAACGCTCGATAAGCTCCCGTACGATGGTTGAGCCGCACCTCAAAGAGGTTCTCGTATCCTTCCCGTGCGGCTTCCCAATCGCCAAGCCGAATTCTCGCAGGAGACCGAACGCGAAACGAAACCGAGCGATGATCTTGTCCCTCTCCGCTTTGGTCGGATGACAGGTTTGCAGCCAAACTGCGACGTCTCCGGTGAGGAGAACGAGATATCTCAAACGTCATCGCTATATCTTATCGGATATAGTCAGTCAACTCAGACGCCTGTCCAAATCGCGCATCTTCATCTGCTCTCGAACGACGCACCAACGGAATCGGACGGCGTCCTCTACTTCAAGGTGCCGAACGGCGAGAGCAGCTGCTTCGATCTCGCAACCCTGTCCTGCCGTCTCCCGTCGCCACCACAGCGACCGCCGTCCAGTGTTCAGCCACGCGACTGCCTGTACCTGCCAGCGCTCTTCTAGGTGTGACCGACCGGGCTCCCTGCGAGCACCTTGGCCGATAGATCCGCCCGCCCGCGCGTGTTGGTCTTGCGATAGACGCTCGCGAGGTGGGTCTTCACGGTGTTCTCGCTGACCACGAGCTCCCGGGCCACTTCACCGAGGCTACGCCCCTGGATGATCAGGCTTGCCACCTCGATCTCGCGCGGGCTCAGCGACGAGACGGCCACCTGCGCAAGCCTGGCGGCCACGAAAGGCGCGGGCGCAGCGGAAGATCCCGCCACCGCTTCCTCTTCCGTGTCTGCGGGAAGGGCTCCAGCGGAAGGCACTGCCCCGTTGCCAGCGTCCCCGCTGCGCACGAGCAGGGAGGTGTCCCGGAAGAACACCACCGCGAGCAGCATGAGAAAGAGCATGCCGCCTGCAAGGGTGGTGGCGGGGAGGTGCGTGAGCAGCGGCACATGCGCCTGCAGCCCTGCTCCGATCAGGATCGGCAGCACGTTCATGTTGAGTCCGATGCCGAAGACCGTGGCGGTGCCATACGGCGGTGCGATCTCGAGCAGGGCGACCCACGTCAGGAGATCCATGGCGGCGTAGCCGGCACCCATCAGCACCTGCGTCATGAGCGCGCCGCCGAAGGTGGGAAGGGCGGCCCACGCGAGAAAGGCGGCGCCCAGGAGCAGGGGTCCTGCCACCGCCACATTGCGCAGGCTGCTGCGGTCTCCGACGAGGGCCAGGAGGGGAATGACCGCAACGTACGAGAGCAGGCTCGGATCCACTGGCGTATGGACAGCGGCCAGAAGGCTCGGCGTGATGGCCGAGTAGGTGACGCCCGCCGACAGGTAGACGACGAAGAGGAACGGGGCCAGCAGCCAGAGCGGCTTTAGGTCGAGGAAGGGCATGGCCCGCGTCGCCGAGCGGGATGGGGTTCCCACCTGCCCGACCCCGGCGAGGGCAGGCCCGTAGACGGCGCTCGCGACCAGGGGCAGCGCGGCCAGGGCCACGAGCCAGGCTGCGGGGATGTGGCCGAGGCCCAGCGACCAAAGGTATTTGAAGGCGTTTGCCGCGATCGGTACGCCCGCGAAGGCGAGCGCGCGGCGCCTGAGTGGCACGAGGGCCCGGAACGCCGGCGCCCAGGCGACGATGCCCCATGCGGCCATGATGCCGAGGATCGGGAAGGAAACGCTCGAGACAGCGGGGGCGAAGGCGGTCAGGAGCGTCAGCACGAGGCAGGCAGGTGACGCCCAGACGAGTCCCGCCCTCCGGAACGTCGGCCAGACGTCGGAGATCAATCCCGAGCCTGCCAATCCCACGGCATGGCCCGCAAGGAAGAGGTAAATGGGGACCTCCGGCTGCAAATGCGCCTCGGCGGCAAGGGCAAACCAAGTAGGACCGAAAAGTGGCACGGAGACAAGCCAGGCGAAGATTCCGCCAAGGAACGCGACCGCAGGCAATAGCGACCGCATGGACGTCCTGTCGGGAACCCGATCTATAGCCACATCCATCATACGAGCCTCCCGGAGTGGCGCCAGTCATCCCTTTGGGTGATGGCCTTTCACCGCTTCGGGTGATTCTCCTGCGTCCTCGGTCCCGCTTCAATGGATGACAGTGGAACAAATGTCGGCCGATCCGCGAAGGGTCCGGGCCCGCGAGCCGTGCCAGCGCGGAGGTCGAGGTCGAAGGAGGTGAGCATCATCAAGGTACTCAAGTGGGCAGGGCGCATCCTCGCCATCCTCGCCGCCGTGATGGGTGTCATGATCGGCCTCGCGGGCAGCTGGGGCGACGCGCTCTATGCCCTGTTCCTGGCCGCGGTCGTCTGGTTCTGGACCGACTTCCTGGTCGCCCGCATGAGCCGCACGCGCGCGGAGCGCCAGCATTCCCAGTCGAACGACAGCCGGTAGCCGAATCGAGGTCTTCCGTGCCTCGTTCTGTGGAGGGAGAGAGACATGTATTGTCCCAGCTGCGGCCAGACAAACGGCGATGAAGCCCTCCACTGCGCCCGCTGCGGGCATGCCCTGACCGCCGGGGCCCAAGCGGGCCCCGCAGCGCAGCCTGGCCGGCTGCCGACCGCCGCCGGTCAGCACTGGGCCGTGCCCGACCTCGTCTCGACCATGCTGCCGCACGCGGCGCCGCACCGGCGCCGCCAGTTCTGGCTGGCCATGGTCATCGGCGTCCTCGTCCTGGGCGCCTGGGGCGTTCTTGCGCTCTGGCTCGACGACCCAGGGGTCACCATCCGTCTCCTGGTGTTCGGCTCCTTCTTCGTGCCCGTTCTCTTCGTCTTCTTCATGGCAAGCGAGGGCCTGACGGAGGAACCCCCGGCGATCGTCCTGATCGAGGTCTTCGTCGGAGTGGCCCTCGTCGGCAACCTGCTCGCGTTCCTGCTCAACAGCTTCCTGCCGTTCGGCCCAGCCGGGGCCGGACCGGTGGAGGAGACCGTCAAGTTCCTCGGCGTCGTCTGGCTCCTGCGGCGCCGCAAGCACGTCTCCATCATGGACGGCATCCTGTTCGGGGCCGCCGCTGGCATGGGCTTCGCTGCCTCGGAGAACCTCAGCTACTTCTTCTCCGCGTTCTCCCAATATGGCCTCGCCGCCGCCGCGACCGCACTGCAGGGCGGACATGTCGATTCCATGGCGCAGCTGCAGTACTACTTCAATCACGCCGGGCTGGCGGCTCTCCTCAACGTGTTCCTGCTGCGCTCGTTCCTCGGCCCCTGGATGCACGGCTCCTGGACGGCCATCATCGCCGGGGTCGCATGGCGCGAGGCGTCAGGCGGCAAGATCCGCATCGACCTCAGGCTGATCGGCACCGCCCTCGCCGTGATGGCGATGCACTCGCTCTGGGACCTCTCGACAGGGGTCCTCTCAGACGTGCTCTTCGTCGTGATCCTGGTGGTCGACGTCTATCTCCTGCGCGGCCTCATCCTGGCCGCCCACCGGCAGGAGCGCGGCGAGCCGATCGAGGCCGCGCGTCTGCCGCACCGGCGTGCGGCGAGGTACTGCATGCACTGCGGCAAGCGCCTCGCGCCGGGCACGAAGTTCTGCGGCGCATGCGGTGCTGACGTCGGCCCGAGCCCGGCGGGCGTGGCGGCCCAGCCCAGCGCGGAGACTGCGGTCACCCCGTCTTGATGCTGCTCCCAGACTCCGACCGGCGGGGGGATGTTACGTGATAAAGACCGGCGTCGGAACGCCTCGCGATACCCTGAGCCCTGAGGCACAGCCCTACTGGCTCAGGTACGCAGGTCACCTGGTGCAGTTCGGCACCCTCGATCCCCTCATCCGCACCATGGCCGTTCTGGCCACGGCGGCGGTGCTTCTTGGCCTGCTCGTGCTGACCCTGCCGCTCGACCGCATGGCCGCGGTGCAGGCCCTGACAGGCCTCCTGTCCATCCGCATGCCGTGGGCGGTGCTCTGGGTCGGCGCGATCCTGCAGGCGGCGGGCTGGTGGTACCTGCTCTCGGGCGCAAGCATGGCCGGCGCGGCGATCCGCTGGCCGGTAACCCTCGCCTTCCTCGCCTTTTTCGGCCTGGTCGTGCCCGGCAACCTGATCGTGGCCGTGCCGATCGCGGCGGGCCTCGGCTTCCTCTTCTACACCGCCCTGCGCCGGCCGAAGGAGAAGTGGGCGCTGACGTTCACAGGGGTCCTCGTTGTACTGATCTACCTGCTCATCCTGCGCTCGGACTCTGCCGCCGTCGCCATGACGTTTCTGAACCAGGTCATGGTGTTCTACCTCCTCTTCATCCCGGTGATCTTCTACTCCGGCTTCGACCTCGGGCAGACCGGCCTCTTCCTGACGCGGGTCGCCCTGACCCGCATCCACCCGCTGCTCAATCCTGCAGCGGCCTGGTGGGTCGCGCTCGGCATCGCCGCGCTCAAGCTCGTCATCCTCGTCGCGACCTGGCACGGCACCCGATTCGGCTTCCTGACGGCGCTTGTCGTGATCGCGGCCGGGGCGCTCCTCTTCCGCTGGCTGACCCCGGAGGAGGAGGAACCGCCGGAACTGCTGCCGTTCCTCTTCTCCCTGCTGATCATCGTCATGCTGTTCGTCGGCAATCTTCAGCTCGTCTTCGGCTGGAGCGCCATCCTGGCGCTTGCCGCCGCCGCGGTCCTGATCCCGCTCGCGAGGAGGCGCCAGGGTCTGCGCGCGGCCGTCATATTCCTTCTCCTCTTCGGCCTCTGGAACATCGCGAACGGAATGTCGTACGGTCCGGGCAACCCCCTCTGGTCCCTCCTGCGGCAGTTGCCCGCGATCGGCGCGCGCGACATGAACGAGGCCGTCACGCTCTCCGCCGCCTGTTACCTCGTCTGGCTGCGGCTACGCGGCGAGGCAACCGCGGAGCGCGCCCTCCTTACGATCTTCTGGATGCTGGGCCTGTCGCTCGCCCTCGACACCTGGAGCCTCTTCGACTGGATGCACACCCTGACGCGGGGGCTGCTCTCGGCCGAGGCGCTGCTGCTCGTGATCGGCATCGGGCACGAAGTGCTGGCGAGCGGCGGTATCCTGAACCGCGGCTCCAGGGCACTGCCGCGGAACTCGCGCGTCCTCCTCTACCTCGGATATCTCCTGGTGCTGGTAGGGGCCACCGTTCTGGCGAACGGCACCTCAGGCCCGACGGCCGACCTCATCAACACGGATGACCTTCAGGCAGGCGGGCTGATCCTGATCGGCATGCCGCTCTACCTGCAGCAGTTCCTGCATGCCTTTTCATTCGGCCACCGTGCGCCGGGAGCAAAGGCAGGAGACGGCTGAAGTCACATGCCGGGATGGCGCCGCCCGGCGCTGGCCGATGTCCCAAGTGGCGCTGTTCAGGCCCCGTTTTGGAACTGATGACGAAAGGAGTCACAGCATGCGCAGCTGGCTACAGCGGACGGCACTCGGCATCCTTCTCCTGTCCCTTCTGGCTTTCGGGGGCCTTGGCACTGGGGTGGCAAATGCGGCGGACGAGAACCTATTGCCGATGAAGATATGTCTTACAAAGCCTCAGAGCGTTCAGGTGAACGGCCAGGACGTGCTGCGCTGCGACCGGCCGAGGTCGGTGGTGCCGCAGCACCACGACTTCTACCTGCTCGTGTCCGTGGCGGACCAAAACGGCTTTCAGACCTCCGTCCTTGACTGGTGGGTGCAGCGCTGGCAGCCGAAGAAGAGACGCTGGGTGACCGTGCGGCAGCAGATGGAAGACAAGATCCAGCCGTCTTGGCAGTACCTATGGATGCTGCAGACTGGCCTTCGGGCAGGGCGGTACCGCGCCTTCGTGTCCTCGGACTTCCTCGGCACGCCGATGAATGCGCCGCTCTACCACTTCGCGGCCTGGTTCACGGTGCGCTGAGTTGCGCCCCGCATCTAGGCAATCCGGCCCGCGGTCGAGTCGGGAGCCGCGCCAGGGGGCATCTTCTCGAGGCTTCCGGCTTGACGAAGGAGGAGCAGCCATGATGCAAACCGAGTCTCGCCTTCTCACAACCCTGCTTCGGCGGTTGTCTCTCGGGCTTCTGAGCGCCCTGATCGTGATCGGCGTCAGCGCCTGCGGCGGCGCGCAGGGGGCGGGCAGCGGGGCTGCCCAGGCAGCCTGTCCTCCCTCTGGAGCCAAGCCCTCGGGGACCTACACCGCGTCCGGGGACCATTTCGTCGGGGCTGGCCTCGACGTGACCGCCGTGACCAGCCTGGACCCGAACTACGGCGTCAACGGCACCATAGACATCCTCGTCACCGTGAACTGTCCTGCGGGCATCACCGATGTGGGGACGTGGCAGAGCTATCAAGCCTGGGGCTCGACTGTGGGCGCCCACCTGACGGAGGTCGCCCACAGTGGTGACACATGGGAGTTCGCGCTGTTCGCCGACGACCTGAGCGGCAGCCACCCGTTCGATGTCGGGCTCTACCAGCACGTTCTGTCCGGCAGCGGTCAGCCGCCGCTTGCGGTCATCGTATTCAAGTGGCCGGCGAATCTCGTCAAGCACATGGCAGGCTGAAGGTGGCAGCCCGATAGGGCGACTTGAGATACCCATGGCCCTGTCCATTGCCACTTGCCACGCTGCCGCAATGTTGTCGCAGTGGACTAGAGGTGACACGGTGGCTTGTTAAGGCATTTCCACGGCAAGCTGGGCCCTGGCGGGAGAATTGTCATTCCCGCGGATGCGCGGCGATCCTTGAACCTCCACATCGGCGACGATGTGACGCTCGAACTGAAAGACGGCGAGCTTCGCCTCTTTGCGACCGCCCAGTCGGTGCAGCGCGCGCGGGCCATCGTCGCCCGGTACGTGTCCGAGGGGCGCGATCTCGCCGGCGAACTGATCGCGGAGCGGCGCGAGGAATCGAGGCATGAGTAGAGTGGTCGTCGACGCTTCCGCAGTCCTCGCCCTGCTCAAAGGAGAGGTCGGTGGGGCGGAAGCCGCTTCTCTCCTCGCGGGTGCCCCATCTCGTCGGTCAATGCGAGCGAAGTTGTCGGCAAGCTCTTGGATACGGCGGTGCCGATCGAGGCTGCGCGCGAGGCTCTATCGCTTCTGGCCCTGCGCGTTGTCCCCTTTACGGCGGAGCTCGCGTACTCCGCCGCGGAACTCCGCACCAACACGAGGGGCCTTGGACTTTCGCTGGGGGACCGCGCATGTCTTGCCCTCGCGGCATCCGAGCACCGTGAAGTGTTGACGGCAGACCGAAAATGGCAGGATCTCGATGTCGGCGTCGACGTCCGTGTGATCCGCTGAAGGGCCTCAGGACCGCTGGCACCTCTACCTCCCGTCGGGCTCACCATTCGTCGTGCCGCACCGGGGTCGGCAGGCACTGCCCCATCGCCACAGCACAAGTGTTTGGATTCTGATGAGGGGTGGATGCGGTTTGTCCGCAGGCTGCGGGACCGGGTCCACCCCTTGGAGACTCCGTCTCGCTGGGCTGTAGCCCGTATAAGATGCAATGCAGTATTTGGTGACGCAGCCTACAAGAACCCCGCGCCAGATCCGGGGCGAGGCGGTACGTCGTGCCGGAGTGAGGTGTCGTCGTCGCGTTAGTCTTCCGTCAGCCCCTCTACGGGGAGGCCTGCTGCTGCGGCTGCCGCAACGAGGCGCACGTCCCAAGCGGCGAATGTTAGTGGCTGGTCCTGCTGGTCCTGAAGCCAAAGAGCCGTTGCAAGATGGATCGCGTCCATGCCTTGTAGTGCGTATTGCTCTGCCGTGTCCCCTGCACTCGTCGCAATCGAGGGGAGGACAGGGACCACAAAAATGCTTTGCCAATCATGTAGAATGGCCGATCTCAGATCCGCAAGCGCTGGCGATGCTATCGCACCTTCCCTGTGGCGCCGAGCCAGGGCTGCACGCATCTCCGCATAGGCGATGGCACTGCTCGCACAGCCGTCTGATTGGCTGACCAGGATGCGAACGCGGTCAGAGCCCGACTCACGGACGTACAGTTTTACGAGTGCACTGCTATCGAGGTAGAGTATCATACTCCCTCTCGATCTTCCTCGATCGCCCGAGACAGCGAAGCTTCCTCGCTGAGTTCAGGGGCCCGGCGAGGATCTACGCCCGCAGGTTTTCCACCCTGCCAACCGTTGCCGAGTTGCCTTGCCAAAGCGCGCAAGGTGGCACTGCGGTCTTCCTCGACAGGTGTCAGTCGTGCGACGGGCACACCGTGATCCGTCACCTCGATGACGTTGCCCCTACGAGCACGCGCAACGTACTCACTGAGGTGATCTTTGAGATGCCTGATGCCGACACGATCCACAGCGCGCACCCCCATGTGGCCACATTATATCACGTTAGCGGCTACATAGGAATGGCGCAGCCTTCGCCAGGGCTCGCACCCGCATTGCGGTAGGTTGCCGGCACGCTTAAGCCGGTTTCAGCCACCTGGCCCGTGTCTGGACAGGCTCCACTTGGGCATCGATAATGGAAGAAGTTTGCGATCCGAAAGAGGAGCCAGGGGGTGACAGCCCGCACCGCCTTGCGCGGCTTCGGGCGAACGGATGTACATACCGCAGCTGAATCCCTACCTCTTTCACCTCGGTCCCTTGGGCGTGCGCTGGTACGGCTTCTTCATGGCCATTTCGATGCTCTACGGGGCGTACTTCATCATCCGCCGGGGCATGCAGCGCGGCTTTACGGAGAACGCGCTGACCTCCGTCGCCATCTGGGCGATCGTCGGCGGCGTCGTTGGCGCTCGCCTCGTATTCGTCTTCGCGAACGATCCCGGCTGGATCGTGAGCGACCCCCTTCAGGTCTTCCGCATCTGGCAAGGAGGGCTCGCCTGGGACGGCGGACTGCTTGGCGGCATTCTGCTCGGCTACATCTCCGCGCGCCGCAACAAACTTCCCTTCCAGGCGCTCCTCGACCTTGCCGTGCCGGGTCTTTCGCTCGGCTACATCCTCGTGCGCATCGGCAACATCTTCAACCACGAGGTGCTCGGCCGCTTCACCGAGATGGGCTTCCGCTGGCCGGCCCAGCTGATCGGCTCCGCGATCGGCGTCTTCCTGCTCTGGCGCTTCTTCTACGTCGACCGCAAGTACAAGAACCTGCCGGACGGCTATCAGTTCTGGACGTTCAACATGTGGTACCAGGTGTTCCGCGCCCTCATCGAGGAGGCGGTGCGCCAGAATCCGCTCTACGGCATCCAGTACGTCAACCACTACCTCGGCATCGGCTTCATGACGCTCGAGCAGTGGTTCTCGCCGCTCATCTTCGGGATCGCCTACGTGATGTACGTGCGCGTCACGCGCGCGCCGCAGCACGCGGGAGCGCTCCTTGCCGACACGTCCATGCCGGACGCCTCACAGGATGCGGAGTCGCCGCACTTCGCGCAGCCCGAGGCGCCGGATCCCCCAGAGGCGCCGACACATGAGAGCGTGGAAGAGCCGGGCGAAGGGCATCCTCCAGGCACGCCCGAAACGCCGCCCGAGGCATAGCTGTCCGCCGCTTGCCGCGGCTGATATAGTGTTGTGTACAGGGGAGCGTGATTCCGATGATGGAGGAAGTCCAGCGGGCGCTCGACGAGGTGCGGCCGAACCTGCAGATGGACGGCGGCGACGTCGAACTCGTGAACGTCGAGGGCGGCGAAGTCTTCGTCCGCCTGAAGGGCCACTGCATCGGCTGCCCGATCTCCGCGCTCACCGTAAAGCAGGGACTTGAGGTGGCGCTGCGGCAGATGGTGCCGGGCGTCGAGCGCGTGATCGCTGTTTCCTGAAAGCTCTGGCCGGGTAGCGCATGGCGCTACCCGGCTTTTCTGCATTTAACCCTGATTCTGGCAGGATGTGTTACCCAAATTGGGTAATGTTGGCGCATCTTGTCGAATTGGGGTGGAAGCATGCTGTCAGTGGCTGTTGCCGCGTTGCTTACATTTCACGACGTTCCGAGGACCAGTTGGGCCTACCCGGATGTGGTGCTCCTCGCTTCCGCGGGGGCGCTGCACGGCGAGCGCGGCGGCGCATTCAACGGGGCGGGCGACGTGTCCCGGGAGCAGGCCGCTGCGACCCTCGCGCGCGTGCTGGCGCTGCCGGCCGCGCAGCTCGGCGCGTTCAAGGATGGAGCGGAAGTCTCCCCGACGCTCCTTGCGAACGTGGCGAGCGCCGTGCACGCCGGCATCCTCGAGGGCACGGCCCAGGGCTACCTCGAGCCGCACCAGCCGCTCAATCGCGCGGCTGCGGCCGCCCTTCTCGGGCGCGCCTTCGGCATCACGGCATCCGGCGCCCCCCCGCAGTTCACTGACTCGGCGGCGATCCCTGCGTACGCGCAGGGCGACGTCGCCGCGCTCGCCGCGGCGGGCATCGTCGAGGGAACCGCTGCGGGGGCCTTCCAGCCTCTGCGCCCCGTGACGCGCGCCGAGTGGGCGGCGCTCCTCCTGCGCGCCGTGATCGCGCACGGAGGCGCGCCGGGCGTTCCTTCGATCGCCGCGGGCAGCGTGAGCACCATCTTCCCGCCGAACGACAGCGCGCTTGCGGCGAGCAGCAGCCTCGGCGGCACCGGTGGCGCCCTCGAGATCGGGGGTCGTACCCTGAGTGCCGCCCAGGATGCGCTCTTCTACCGGCAGGGCGCAGCGGTCGACTTCTACGGCGTCTCCGCGGGCGACCAAATCGCTGCCTGGATCGCCCCGGACGGCACGGTCGCGCTCGTCGAGGACTTGAAGACTCCCGCGGCGGATCCCAGGGCGGGCATCGTCGCCGACCTCTCCCCGCAGATCCTCTATCTTGATAGCGGCACCGCCTTCACGGGCTCGCCCGTCCACATCACGTATGGCACGACGTCGCTATCCCTGGCGCAGGTGCCGGACTACCTACTATGGGCAACTGCGACCGTGGTGCAGCAGGGCTCGACGCTCGAGGTCACCGTCGCCTCGCCGTACGTCTTCGATCTCGCGGGCACGATCACGAGCGTCTCGCAAAACGCCCTGACCGTACGCCTCACGTCCGCCTCGGCACTCTCGCCGCTCGTACCGTCGCTCGGCGCCGGTGACTCCGTGCAGGTGCAGCTCGGCCTGAAGACACAGGTCGCGGGCGTCGGGGTGAATGCCCCCCAGACGCCCGCGGCCGGGTTATCTGTGCAGGTGATGGGCTACGTTGCGCAGGGCTCCATCGCCGCGGACCGGGTCACGCTCTCTCAGTAGGTCGTGGTGAACTGGTAGCTGCCGCCGGTGGTGGCAGTGTAGGTGATGCCGAACACGGACTTCAGGTCCTGCGCGGGGATGTACTGCTCTCCGTGGATCGTGATA
>JAKAPV010000068.1 GCA_021806845.1 Bacillota bacterium
GAATTGCAGCAGGACATCCTGCGCATGGGTACGCTCGTCGAAGAGCGCATCGGACAGGCGGTGCGGTCGCTGGAGGCGGGCGACATGCAGGCCGCGCAGGAGATCGTCGACGGCGATGACGACGTCGACCAGATGCAGGTCGACATCGAGACCAGGTGCCTTGAGATCATCGCGCTGCAGCAGCCGATGGCGATCGACCTGCGCATCGTCGGCACGGCGATCAAGATCGTCGGGGACCTCGAGCGCATCGGGGACCACGCCGTGGACATCGCGAAGGTGACCCTGCGCATCGCAGGCGAGCCGCTGATGAAGCCGCTGATCGACATACCGCGGATGGCGGACCTCGCGCAGCGCATGACCCGCGACGCGCTGCGGGCGTACGTGCGCCGCGACCCGGAGGCGGCGCACGAACTCCTGCGCACCGACGACCAGGTCGACCACCTCTACAGCCAGGTGATGCGCGAACTGCTCGTCTACATGATGGAGGACCCGCGCACCATCCACCAGGCGACGCACCTCCTCTTCGTCGCCCAGCACCTCGAGCGCGTCGCGGACCACGCGACGAACCTCGGGGAAGCCGTGATCTACATGGTTTCGGGCGAGCGCAAGGACCTGAACCGTTAGGCAGCAGCGCGAGAGAGGCACACTACGGCCGTCGGACGAGCGTCCGGCGGCCGTTTGGCATGCTTTGGCGAGGAACACGTTAAGTTTCGCCTGAAACCTTACAAAACATTGACCGAAATCGCGGTGTCACACTACTATACCTGACAGAAGGGAGTGCGAACGCATGGCAGAAGGCCTCCTGGGCATCGGCCCGGTGAGCGCGCTCACGGGGCTTACGGAGCGGCAGATCCGCTACTACGAGAGCCAGGGGCTTGTCGCGCCGCGCCGCACTCCAGGTCGCCAGCGCCTGTACGGACCGCCCGAGGTGGCGCGGCTGCAACAGATCCGCCACCTGCTGAACGACGGGCACACGCTGCAGTCGGTGCGGCGGGCCCTCGGGCAGCAGCGCCCGGCGCCTGCCGCGGAGTCCGACGTGCGGAGCCGCCTTTTGGCCGGTCAGGCGCTGCGCTCCCTGTATCCCGTATCGAATCGCGCGGAGCTCGAGCGCATCATCTCGGAGCACGACGACGCAGAGGAGGATGACGTTGACTAGGGACGAGATCCTGGCAATGCTCAAGAGCGGTGAGGTCGAGTACGTGGACCTGAAGCTCATCGATCTCCCGGGCACGTGGCACCACATCACCCTCCCCGCCAGCGAAATCGGGGAAGAGGCGTTCTCCGAGGGCGTCCCGTTCGACGGCAGCTCCCTGCGCGGGTTCCGCGAGATCGAGGAGAGCGACATGATCATGCTCCCCGATCCCGAGACCGCGTTCGTCGACCCCTTCCACGCGCGCCGGACCCTGTCGATCGCCTGCGACGTCTATGAGCCGGGGATGCACCGGTTCACCCGCGACCCGCGCCATGTGGCGCAGCAGGCCGAGGCCTACCTCAAGTCTTCGGGCATCGGCGACACGGCGTACTTCGGGCCTGAGCTCGAGTTCTTTGTCTTCGACGACGTGCGCTACCAGGTGAACGCCGAGGAGTCGTTCTTCGCGATCGGGTCCGACGAGTCGGCATGGGGCACCGGTGACCTCGGCACGCCGAACCTGCAGCACCGCATCCGGCCGAAGTCCGGGTACGCCCCGGTCTCGCCGCACGACCAGCTCTCGGACCTGCGCGGCGAGATGGTGCGCACGATGATCGACTGCGGCATGCAGGTGGAGCGCCACCACCACGAGGTTGCGACGGCCGGACAGGGCGAGATCGGCTTTCGGTTCGACCGCCTGACGCGCACGGCCGACCACGTGCTGCTCTACAAGTACATCGTCAAGAACATCGCCCGCCAGGCCGGCAAGATCGCGACCTTCATGCCGAAGCCGCTCTACGGCGACAACGGATCCGGAATGCACACCCACCAGTCGATCTTCCGCGGCGGCGAGCCGCTCTTTTACGGCAAGGGCGGCTACGGCAACCTCTCGGAGACGGCGCTCCACTACATCGCCGGCATCCTCGCGCACGCGCCGGCGCTGGTGGGGCTCACCAACGCGACGACGAACTCCTACCGCCGCCTGGTGCCGGGCTACGAGGCGCCGGTGAACCTCGTCTTCGCGAAGGGCAACCGCTCCGCCGCCGTCCGCGTGCCGATCGCGCAGACGAGTCCGAAGTCTGTCCGCATCGAGTTCCGCACGCCGGACGCGACGGGCAACCCGTACCTCTCGTTCGCGGCGATGCTGATGGCCGGCCTCGACGGGATCAAGCGCAAGCTCGACCCGACGGCGCTCGGATTCGGGCCGCTCGACAAGAACATCTATCACCTGGCGCCGGAGGAAGCCGCGAAGATCGGCGCGGTGCCGGGCAGCCTCCCCGAGGCGCTCGACCGGCTCGAGGCCGACCACGCCTTCCTGACGGAGGGCGGGGTGTTCACGGAGGACCTGATCCACGCCTGGATCGACTACAAGCGGCGCGAGGAGGTCCACCCCGTCAACCTGCGGCCGGTGCCGATGGAGTACTACCTCTACCTCGACATCTGAGCCGAACCAAGACCTGCGGCCGGCGGGGATATCCCGCCGGCCGCTTGGCGTCCTCCCAAAGGGGGGCACGATCACCGGGGATCGCTGCGCGCGACGGCGAAGGCGAGCGCCGGTATGCTGCAGAAGAAGAGGAGAACACCCAAAGCGCTGAGGATGCCGAAGTAGAGCGGCATGTTCTCCCAGCGGTGTTCGACGTAGGAGAAGTAGCCGCCGAGGACGAGCGATCCGGCCATGGCGCCCACGGCCGCCGCTGCGGGCAGGCGCCGGATGAGAAGGCCCGTCAGCATGCCGCAGAGGACCGCGGCGCCAAGGCCCCAGCCGAGGAAGAACCGCACGCTGCTTTCGGGGCGGTAGAGGGGCAGGGAGGCGAGCAGCGCCAGGGCCAGCGCCGCGCAAAGAGCCCAGCCGATGCTCCGCAGGGGCGATCTGCGGCGAGAGCGCATGCGATCATCTCCGTCTGGTGCCGGATTCCTGCGGCGTCGAGAGTTTCCTGCCGTCTCCGCGGTTGCGCGCTCGCCCATCGCCTGCGCCGCTGCCGGCGTGGGCTTTAGGCTGGAGTCCAGGGTACCTTTGCTATGTTGCGGCCGGCGAGGGGAATCCCCTTTGCCGGCTGCCGCTGCCGCGCGGTCAGGCTGATGCTCAGGGCAACAAGACGGCATCCGTCGCACGGGAGGAGATCACGATGTGCTGGCCCTGCGGCACGCGCAAGGTCACCGAGCGCCCTTGAAGAGCGAAGAATACCGTCTGCGGTCCAACGCCGCTCGGCCTGCCTGTGATGGCCCAGCCCGCTCCGGCGTACAGCACGAAGCCGCGCAGGCGCCAGCGGCGAAGCGGTTTGTCGGGAGCGCGCTCCTCCAGGACGGAGCCCGCTTCCGTTCGCGCCTCAAACCATTCCGCCCCATCGGGGCCAAGGCCGACGAGCTGCGCCTGCGGGAGCGGTCCAGGATCCCGAAGGACGGGCCTTCCGTCCTGCATTGACCATAGCTGCAGGTGTCCCGCGCTGCCACTCAGCGCGTAGAGGACGCCGTGCGCGGCATCCTCGAACCAGTCGAGGTCGCGGAAGGGCGCTGGCAGAGGAGATGTCAGGCCCGTCGCCATGTCGTATAGTCCCGACGACATCGCTGTGGGGCTGAGCGCCGTCCGCCAGGCCACCCAGAGGAGGTCTTGGCCGCTCCAGGCCAGCTTCTCGTAGGCAAAGTCCTTGTAGCCTGGGCCGGAAGCGGACCAGAGCAGGTGCTCCGCGCCGCTTGCGGTGTCGATCAGGATGTCTCCAAAGGGCTTTGACTGGCAGCGCACCACGACGTGCCCGGGAAAGCGGTAGACGACGAACGGCCGGCGCGCGCAGGAGACCTCGGCGACGCTGCGCTGCCCGCCGGACGCCGGTATCCGCAAGGCGTAGCGCGGGCCCTTGCCGGAGAGAAAGGTCTGGGAGGGCCAAGGCGCAACCCGCAGCGTGTAGGGGCCAACTCGCTGCACGGATGGCACTCTCGCCGCACGAGCGGGCGCACTGAAGCATCCGCCCAGGCCAAGGCAACCTGCGAGCAGGAGCGGCCAAAGCCGCAGTCGCAAGGAACCACCTCCCAGCACAGGAAGCGGATTCTATGGACGCTGCGGTCTCCCTGCGGCGCGCAGCGAAAACCACGCAGCCGCGCGCCCGGCGAACTGCTCCGCTGGGGGGGTTGGGTCCTGCGCGAGCACTGCATAGACACCGTCCCTCGGCAGCGCGACTCCCGGCAGCGGCACGGCGAGTGCGCTTCCAAAGGCGAGATCCTGGCGCACGGCCGCGAACGGCAGGATGGCGACCCCAAAACCGTCCAGCGCGAACTGCTTCGCGATATCGACCTGCGTCACATGCATCGGCCGCAACGCCGGCAGACCCGCGCGCCGCACGGCCTCCTCGACGGCGACCCAGGTGGCGGCGGGACCGTAGGTGAAGAGCGGCAGTCGTGCGAGGAGTTCCGCAGCGTCTGGCGGCTCACGCTCTAGGTCCAGACCGTCGTGCGCCGCGATCAGGAGGAGGTCGTCCTCATAGAGGAAGCGGGACTGCAGGTCAGGGGGTAGCGGCCGGAAGCGCGCGAAGCCGATGTCCGCCTCGCCGGCGCGCACCGCCTGCGGTACGTCGTCCGATGGGAGGACCGAGAGTGTCCAGCCCTGGGGAGGCGCCTCGCGGGCCAGAAGGCCCGCCAGAAAAACTCGCGCGACATGTGGCGACGAGGCGATGCGCAGGAGGGCGGCGCCGCCTCGGGGACCCTCGGCAACGGCGGCGGAGAGCTCGCGCAGCACGCGCTCCGCGCGCGGTAGAAAGGCGCGGCCCGCGGCCGAGAGGCGCACTGTGCGGCCCCTGCGGTCGAAGAGGGCGGTGCCGAGTTCAGCCTCCAGCCGTTTTATCTGCTGCGTCACCGTCGCCTGCGAAAGGTAGCGCAGCGCCGCGGTGCGGCGGAAGCTCTCAGTTCGGGCTGCGATGACGAACGTGCGCAGGGCGGAGGTGTCCACACGGGGTCACTCCTCTGATTATGAACAGTGAACGATCTATTTGAATATTCGGAATGCACAAACAGTGTTGTCAAGTGATGCTACGGGCAGGAGGCGAGATCATGCCCGCATCGACCTTGGACAACGAGGAACCCCAGCTCTTCCGCGAGATCTTTCCCTACAGCGCGCCGCCGCGCATTCCCTTCGACGGCGTGCGCGTCCCGCCGAGCCCGGCGGCGGACCCGCACATCACCGACACGACCTTCCGCGACGGGCAGCAGGCCCGCGCGCCGTATACGCCCGAGGAGATCGTCCATCTCTTCGATCTCCTGCACCGCCTCGGCGGCCCCGCAGGGCTCATTCGCCAGTCCGAGTTCTTCCTTTACACAGAGCGGGACCGCGCGGCCGTCGAGGCCTGTCAGGACCGCGGCTACCGGTTCCCGGAGGTGACCGCGTGGATCCGGGCCAAGACAGAGGACTTCACCCTCGTCAAGGCGGCGGGCGTGCGCGAGACCGGGATCCTGACATCGTGCTCGGACTACCACATCTTCAAGAAGCTCCACCTCACGCGGCGGCAGGCGCTGGAGAACTACCTGCGGGTCGTGGACGCGGCGCTCGCGGAAGGCATCGTGCCGCGCTGTCACTTCGAGGACGTGACGCGCGCGGACATCGAGGGCTTCGTGCTGCCGTTCGCGCGCCTTCTGATGGAACGCAGCCGCGAGAGCGGCATCCAGGTGAAGATCCGCCTCTGCGACACGCTCGGCTACGGCGTCGGCTACGACGACGCCGCGCTGCCGCGCAGCGTGCCAAAGCTCGTGCACGCGTTGCGCACCCGGGCCGAAGTGCCGGAGGCGGCGCTCGAGTGGCACGGCCACAACGACTTCCACCACGGCCTGCCGAACGCCGTCACGGCGTGGCACTACGGCTGCGGAGCGATCAACGGCACACTGCTCGGCTTCGGGGAACGCACGGGCAATACGCCGATCGAGGGCCTTGTCTTCGAGTGGATGGGGCTGACGGGGCGCGGCGACGTCGATACGCTGGCGATCACCGAGGTCGCGCGCTATGCCGGGGAACAGCTCTCCTACCGGATTCCGCCCATGACGCCCTTGGTCGGGGAGCAGAGCCACGTCACGGCGGCAGGCATCCATCTCGACGGGCTCAGGAAGGACGCCGAGATCTACAGCGTCTTCGATACCGCAAAACTCCTCGGCAAGCCCCCGGGCGTGCTCGTGACAGACAAGGCGGGAGCCGCGGGCATCGCGCTCTGGCTGGAACGCGAGCAGGGACTTGCGGCCGGCAGCCTTGGCAAGGACGATCCTGCCGTCCGGCGCCTCCTCGCGTGGGTCGAGGAGCAGTACCGCGAGGGCCGGGTGACCGCTGTCTCGGACGGTGAACTGCGCGCTCTGCTCGCCAAAGAGCCGCAGTCGACCTGAGCTGTCCCAGGCACGCCGGATCCGCCGCAGCGGCACGCCCGCCAGCGGCGGATCTTCATGTCCTTCCGAACGGCCATCCGGAATTGCGCCGGTCAGCGGGCCCATGCCAGCGACTGCAGGTGGTGGCAGCGTGGACCATTCGGTATAATAAATGCGGTCTGTGCCCAATTGGAACAAGGAGGAAGTGGCCCACCTTGATACGCGTAGGCATATCTGGGCTTGGCGCCGTGGGTCGGCGTGCGCTCAGGATCGCCGAAGGACGTTCAGATGTACAGATCGTCGCCGTGAATGGGCCGGGCGCCACCGCCACGATGGCGCACCTCCTGAAGTACGACTCGAACTATGGCACCTTTGCCGCAGATGTCTCGTCGGACGACAACCATTTGTACGTCAATGGCCGGAAGATCCCGGTCTTCCACGAGCGCGAGCCCGGCACCATCGACTGGGCGAGCGTAGGCGCCGATATCGTGATCGAGGCGAGCGGCAGGTTCAACGACCCAGAGCTGGCGAAGGCGCACCTCGAAGGCGGGGCCCGGCGGGTGATCATCGCGGCGCCCGCGAAGGTAAACCCGGCACCGACCTATGTGCTCGGGGTGAACGCCGAGGAGTTCAACCCCGAGACGGACTTTGTGATATCGATGGGATCGTGCACGACGAACTGCCTTCTGCCCGTCACCAAGGTGCTCGACGACGCGTTCGGCGTCGAGGAAGGCATGATGACCACCGTCCACAGCTACACTTCGGACCAGAGCCTGCTCGACAAGTCGCACAAGGACCTGCGGCGCTCCCGCGCGGCCGCGGTCAACATCATCCCGACCTCGACCGGTGCGGCCAAGGCCGTGAAGGTCGTCTGGCCGGAGCTCGGCCGCAACTTCCACGGCCTTTCGCTGCGGGTTCCGACCCAGGTCGTGTCGGTCGTCGACCTCGTCGTGCGCCTGCGCCGCCCGGCCGACGCAGCGGCGATCAACAGCGCCATGCGAAGCGCGGCGGAGGGCCCCCTGCGGGGCATCCTCGACTACACGGAGGCGCCCCTCGTCTCGTCCGACCTGCGCGGCAGCCCTGCATCGGCGACGCTCGACGCCGGTCTTACCGCCGCGGTGGGGCAGCTCGCGAAGGTCGTGGCCTGGTACGACAACGAGTGGGGCTACGCGACGCGCCTTGTGGATTTCGCAGCCTACATCGCAAAGAGGGAAGAGCATTGAAGCTGCGCAGCCTTGACCAGGCGCCGCAGGTCCAGCGCGTCCTCGTCCGGGCGGACCTCAACGTCCCGCTGCAGGACGGCGAGGTGCGCGACGACACGAGGATCCGGGCGTCCTTGCGCACGATCCGCAAGCTGACCGCAGGCGGCAGCTCCGTCGTCGTGATGTCGCACCTCGGCAGGCCGAAGGGGCAGATCCAGGAGGCCTTCAGCCTCGCCCCCGTCGCCCGCAGGCTTGCAGAACTCATGGGGACGCCCGTGCGCTTCGCGTCCGGGCTCCCGACCGGAGCGGACGCCCGCACCGAGGTGCGCCGGCTCGGCCCCGGCGAAGTGCTGCTGCTCGACAACCTGCGCTTCGACCCGCGCGAGACGGAGGATGATCCCGGCTTCGCGGCGGAGCTCGCGGAATTCGGCGACATCTTTGTGCAGGACGCGTTCGGCGCGGTGCACAGGGCGCACTCCTCCACCCATGCGATCTGCGCCATCCTGCCGTCCTACGCGGGCGACCTCGTCCGCGAGGAGGTCCAGGCGCTCGAGCGCCTCGTAGAGGGGGGCGGGGAGCCATTCGTGCTGATCCTGGGCGGCGCCAAGATCTCGGACAAGATCGGCGTCGTCGAGCGGCTCGCAGCCCAGGCCGACTTGGTGCTTGTCGGGGGCGCGCTCGCGAACACCTTCCTGCAGGCGCGCGGCATCCCGATCGGCCGGTCCCTCTCCGAGAGCGGGGAACTCGACGTGGCCCGCGAGCTCATGCGCCGCTTCACCGACCGGTTCCGCCTGCCCTCGGACGTCGTCGTGAGCCGGGCCATCACGGAGGCCGGCCACGCCGTGAACGTCGAGGAGGTCGGATCCGACGAGATGATCCTCGACATCGGCCCCGCGACCCGCGGGATCTTCCGCGAGGCGATCGTGCCGGCGCGCCGGATCTTCTGGAACGGCCCCATGGGGCTCTACGAGCAGGCGAACTTCATGGCCGGCACGCTCGCCGTCGCCCAGGCCGTGGCCGACTGCCAGGGCTATACCGTCGTCGGCGGCGGCGACTCCGCCGCGGCGGTTGCGGCGTCAGGGATCGCGGAGCGCGTCTCGCACGTCTCGACAGGCGGCGGCGCGTCCCTCGAATACCTTGAAGGCCGGCCGCTGCCCGGTCTTGCGGACCTCGTGGAGAAGTAGGGGTGGCCGTCCTCGCAGCCAACTGGAAGCTGCACAAGTCGACCGAGGAGGCAGTGGCGTGGGTGCAGGCCGTCAAGGCATCGCCGCTCGTGCCCAAGGCCGAGATCATAGTGCTGCCAGGTTTCCTGCAGATTCCGGCCGTGGCCCGCGAGGTCGACGGGACCGGAGTCCGGCTGGGCGCGCAGGACGTCTTCTGGGAGGCAGCCGGTGCCTATACCGGCATGGTGTCGGCGGCGCAGGCGCAGGAGGCGGGATGCAGCTACGCGCTCATCGCGCACTCGGAGCGGCGCCGCTTCGCCGCGGACGACGACCGCGGCGCGGGCCGGAGGATCCGTGCCGCGCTCTCGAGCGGCCTCACGCCGATCTACTGCGTAGGGGAAGAGCTCGAGACGCGCAGGACCGGCCGATCCCGCGCCGCGCTGCGCTCGCAGTACGACATCGGCTTCGCAGGACTAACGCCCGACGAGGCGCGCGGCGTGATCGTCGCCTATGAACCCGTCTGGGCCATCGGCAGCGGACAGCCAGCATCGCCTGCCGAGGCGGCGGAGGTGGCGCAGTCGATCCGGGAGGGCGTCGCGGGTCGCACCGGGCTCGCCAACGGCCTGAGGATCCTGTACGGCGGTTCCGTCACGCCGGAGAACGTCAAGGGCTACCTCGCCGACGCCGGCATGGACGGCGTGCTCGTCGGGTCGGCGTCGCTGGATGCCATGGAGTTTCTAGCCTTGTTGAGGGCGGTGGTCGGCAATGGGTAGGCCGAAACCGGTCGGACTGATTGTGCTCGACGGTTGGGGCATCGCGCCGCCCTCGCAAGGGAACGCGGTGTCGCTCGCGCATACGCCGTACTGGCAGTCGCTGACGGAGCGCTGGCCGATGGCGCGCCTGCGGACCGACGGCCAGGCCGTCGGCCTCAGCGACGGCCAGATGGGAAACTCGAACGTCGGCCATCTGAACATCGGCGCGGGCCGCGTCGTGTACCAGGACCTGCCGCGCATCGGGCAGGCGATCGCGCAAGGGGAACTGCAGCGCAACCCCGTGCTGGCCGGACTGCGCACTGAGCCGCGCCTGCACCTCATGGGCCTGCTGTCGCCGGGCGGGGTGCACTCGCATATCGACCACGCCATCGCGCTCGTGCGGCTCTTCCAGGGGCAGGAGCTCTTCGTGCACGCCTTCCTGGACGGGCGCGACGTCGCGCCCCAGAGCGCCGGGGAGTCCCTCCGGCGCCTGGAGGAGGTCTGCCGGGAGACCGGCGCCCGCATCGCCACGGTGTCCGGCCGCTTCTACGCCATGGACCGCGACCGGCGCTTCGAGCGCACGGAGCAGGCCTACCGCGCGATCGTGCGCGCGGAGGGGCACCGCGCCGCGACGGCGCAGGCCGGGCTTGCGGCCGCCTATGCGCGGGGCGAGACGGACGAATTCGTGGCCCCGACCGTGATCGGCGACTATGAAGGTGCAAGGCCCAGCGACGCCTTCTTCTTCTGGAACTTCCGGTCCGACCGCGCGCGGCAGATCTCGCGGGCGATCGCCGACCCTGAGTTCGGCGGCTTTGCGCGCAGCGATGGGCCGATGCGGCTCGCGGCCATGACGGAATACGACCAGGACTTCCGCCTGCCGGTCGCGTTCCCGCCCAGCGACCTGCGCGAGACGATCGGCGAAGTCGTAAGCCGCGCGGGACTGCGTCAGCTGCGCGTCGCCGAGACGGAGAAGTACGCGCACGTCACGTATTTCCTGAACGGCGGCCGCGAGGAGCCGTTCGAGGGCGAGGAGCGGATACTCGTCCCTTCCCCGAAGGTCGCAACCTATGACGAGGCGCCGGAGATGTCGGCCGCCGAGGTGACGGAGCGGACCATGCGCCACCTTGCGGAGAGGACGCCGGACTTCTTTGTGCTCAACTACGCGAACGCCGACATGGTCGGGCACACGGGATCGATCCCCGCGGCCGTCCGCGCCGTGGAGGCCGTTGACCGCGGCCTCTCGCACATCGTGCCGGCGGTGCTTGCGCAAGGCGGCGCGGTGCTCCTGATCGCGGACCACGGCAACGCCGAGGAGATGCTGGACGAGCTGGGAGGACCCCAGACGTCGCACAGCCTGAATCTCGTGCCCGTGCTGCTCGCGGGCGCGCCAAACGGAGTCCGCCTTGCGGATGGCATCCTGGCCGACGTTGCGCCGACCCTGCTCGAACTCCTGCAGGTGGCAAAGCCTGCTGCGATGACCGGCAAGAGCATCCTGCGGAAGGGGAATGGCAAGTGACGAAGATTTCGGAGCTGCACGCGCGCGAAGTACTGGACTCCCGGGGCAACCCGACCGTCGAGGTCGAGGCGCGGCTGCAGGGCGGCGCGCGCGGACGCGCCATCGTCCCGTCGGGCGCGTCGACCGGCACGCACGAGGCGCACGAGCTGCGCGACGGCGACAAGGGCCGCTACAGCGGCAAAGGCGTGCAGCAGGCCGTCGAGAACGTAGAGCGCCTGATCTCGCCGGAACTGCAGGGCGTCGATGCCCTCGACCAGGCGGCCGTCGATGCGCTGCTCGTTCGCCTCGACGGTACGCGGCTGAAGACGCGGCTCGGAGCGAACGCGCTGCTCGGCGTGAGCCTCGCCGTCGCCCACGCGGCGGCGAACGCGACCGCGCTGCCCCTCTACCGCTACCTCGGCGGCGTCGGCGCCAACCTCTTGCCCGTGCCGCTGATGAACGTGATCAACGGCGGCAAGCACGCGGACAACAACGTCGGCGTGCAGGAGTTCATGCTGGCGCCTTTGGGCGCGAAGGACTTCCCTGACGCCGTTCGCTACGGCGCCGAGGTCTACCACAGCCTCAAGTCGCTCCTCCGGCAGGAGGGGAAGTCGACCGGCGTCGGCGACGAGGGCGGCTTCGCGCCGGACCTGCCGAGCGACGAGGCGGCGATCGAACTTCTCGTCCGGGCGATCGAGGGCGCGGGCCTGAGGCCCGGCGAGGATGTCTACCTGGCGCTCGACCCCGCGGCGAGCGAACTCCTGCAGGACGGCAAGTACCTCCTGAACGGCGAACTGCGCACCCGCGAGCAGGCGGTGGAGATCTACGACCGCTGGACGCGCGACTTCCCGATCTTCTCGATCGAGGATCCCTTTGCCGAGGACGACTTCGAGGCCTTCCAGATGATCACCCAGGCGATCGGCGACCGGGTGCAGATCATCGGCGACGACATCTTCGTCACGCAGGAGAGCCGCCTGCAGCAGGGGATCGAACGCGGCGCCGGCAATGCCATCCTGGTGAAGCTCAATCAGGTGGGCACGCTCTCCGAGACGCTCTCGACGATGCAGCTCGCGCAGCGCAGCGGCTTTGAGCGCATTGTCTCGCACCGCTCCGGAGAGACCGAGGACGT
>JAKAPV010000351.1 GCA_021806845.1 Bacillota bacterium
AGCACATCCATGCGGACGCGCTCGAATTCCGCGCACAACCCCGGCGAGCCGGCCACGGCTCGCGCATGCAGCAGCGCCTGGTGCTCCCAGGTCCATGCTTCGCGGCATTGATATTCCGCGAACGCATCGATCTGCGTCACCAGCAAGCCGCCCTTGCCGCTCGGGCGCAGCCGCACATCCACTTCGTAGAGCCGCCCGGCGGGCGAATGCACGGTGAGCAGGTGCACCACGCGCTGGACCAGGCGCACGAAAAAGACCTGGTTGTCGATTGGACGATCGCCACAAGTCTCCTGGCGCTCCCCGTGGGAGTCGTGCAGGAAGACCAGATCGAGATCCGACCCATAGCCGAGCTCGATGCCGCCGAGCTTGCCGTATCCAACGGCACACACGCGCACCGGATGGCGTTTCTCCCCGCAGCATGGAACGCCATACTGCGCGGTGATCTGCCGCCAGCCCAGTTCGATTGCCCGATCGAGGATGAGCTCGGCAATCACGGTCAGGTGGTCGCTGACTCGCATCACCGGCAGCGTTGCGGCGAGGTCAGCCATTGCGACCCGGAACACGGCGGCACGCTGGAAATGGCACAGGGCCTCCACCTGGCGCTCCGCGTCGTCCTCGACCCTTTGCAAGCCGATCTCGAGCTCTCGGGCCAGCGCGCCGCGGTCCGGCAGCTCGGACAATGACCGCTCGTCGACCAGCTCATCGAGCAGCAGCGGATAGGCGGCGATTTGCCGGGCAAGGAACTCCCCCCGGCGGCAAACCTCCACCAGACGCTTGCGCGCCGCCGCGCTCTCGCGCAGCAGCGCGAAATAAGCCGAGCGCTTGCCCGTCGCCTCGAGTATGGAGAGGATCCGGCGCAATGCCGTGAGCTGCTCCTCGCCGCCGCCGGCGCCCGCGGCAATATCGGCGAGCAGCGGCGGCAGCAGCGCCTGCAGTCTGCGGCGCCCGGGCTCATCGAGCTTGCGCACCAGGGCCGAGGCCCGCAGCTCGAGCAGGAGTCGGGCGGCTTCCGCCGGCGCTGCAAAACCCGCCTCGGTGAGCGAGTCCGTCAGCGCGGTCGTCTCCGCACCCTCGTCCCAGGCCCTGCCGAGATCGATTTGTATGCCGGAAGGGGCGCTTTCGCCGACCATCAGCCGGCGAAAGTGCCGGGCGACGCGCTCGCGGTGACGGTCCAGCTCGCCGATCAGCGCCGGCCAGTCTCCGTGACCCATCGCCATCGCGATCCGCTCGCGCGAGAGTTCCTCGCAGGGCAGCTGGTGGCACTGCCGGTCGGCGAGCATCTGCAGGCTGTTCTCCAGGCGACGCAGGTACAGATAGGCCTCGCGCAGCTCCCCGGCCGCCTCCGGCGGCAGGATCCTCTCCCGCCCGAGCAGATCGAGCGCCGCGAGCAAAGAAGGGCTCTGGAGCCTCGGGTCGCGCCCGCCCCGGATCAGCTGGAAGGTCTGCACGATGAACTCGACCTCGCGGATACCGCCCGGCCCGAGCTTGATGTGCCCGGCCAGCTCCCGCCGCTGCACCTCGCGCTCGATCAGCGCCTTCATCTCGCGCAGGCTCTCGAAGACCCCGTAATCCAGGTAGCGGCGGTACACGAAGGGACGCAGAACGGCGGAGCGGATCTCGGCGAAGCGGTCGGCGGCGGTCACGGCGCGTGCCTTGACGTACGCATAACGCTCCCAGTCGCGGCCGTGCAACGACAGGTAGTCCTCGAGAGCGGCGAAACTGGTCACCAGCGGCCCGCTGTCGCCAAAAGGACGCAAGCGCATGTCGACGCGCAATGTCAGCCCGTCGCGGGTGGGTGTTTCCAACAGTTTGATCAAACTCTGCCCGAGGCGGGTGAAGAACTCCTCGTTGGCGATGGCGCGCGCACCGTCGGTTTCGCCATGCTCCGGGAAAAGCAGCACCAAATCGACGTCTGAGGAGAAGTTGAGCTCCCGGCCGCCGAGTTTGCCCATCGCCACCACGACCAGCGGCTGCGGCGCCCCGTCTGCCGATCGCGGCTCTCCGAAACGCGCCACGAGCTGCCGTCGCGCATATGCCACAGCGACGGCGATAGCCGCATCGGCGAAATCCGACGACTCCGTCAGTGTCTCTTCGGCGCACGCCCAGCCGGCGAGCGAGCGCCAGGCGATGCGGATCATCTCCCGGCGCCGCCAACGGCGAAGCGCCTCCAACATGTCGGCCTCCGCGCCGGCGGCGGCGGGAGCGCGCCCGGCGAGCTCCGCTTGCGCCAGCGGCCGCAGCAGCCCCGCGCCGATCAACTCAGGCAGCAGCGCCACGCTCCGGATGCAGGATTCGGCCACGAAATCACTTGCCGCGAACACCCGAGGCAGAGCGTCGCGCACCTGCGCCGGCAGGGTGTTGCGCAGCCCCGGCGAGGCCGCCTCCAGCTCCTCGAGGTGTCGTCGTACGCAGTCATCGAGCTCGGGTGTCACGACGGCATACAGCCTCAACCCTGGCGTAAGGTCAAGTAAACCCGCCTCTTCAGCCGGCGCGCAGCGCCGCTTTCGTGTACGGGGTTTGCTTCGCAAACCCCATAAAA
>JAKAPV010000352.1 GCA_021806845.1 Bacillota bacterium
ACGGTGCGGTGGCGTTCTTCGAACTTGAAGGCGGCCTGCAGCTCGCCATCTTCAAACGGCAGGACATCGCTCACGATGCTCAGATTGCGCATGCAGGACCGAGCGCCGTCGAGTTCACCCTGGGGCACAACGTGAGGTCCAAGGCCGAGGTGGACGCGGTCATGGCGCAAGCCCAGCGGGCGGAAGCGACGATCACGGTGCCGGCGCACGATACATTCTGGGGCGGATACGCCGGCTACTTCCAGGATCCAGACGGCCACCTGTGGGAGGTGGCCTGGAATCCGCACTGGGACCTCCCGGACTGAAGCTGCACCTGCAAAGCAGAGGGCCCGGCGGCGGTCTCGCTGGCGAGCGCCAGTCCTGCCGCTCGGACCGAGCGGCAACGAGCCCCTGGGGTAGGAGGGCAGACGGGATCACGAACCGCCCGAGATCGAAGAGGGAGGCATGAGCGTGGAAGACGGCAAGGCGTTCCTAGCGGAGTCCGAGGTCTCGTGGCGGCAGATCACGTCGCCGACGGGCTACTGTGAGAACTGGGTCCGAAACCTGTCGAGTGCCTTCAGCGCCCAGGTCAAGAAGCAGTTCTCCATCGAGTGGAGCGAGCTTCCGGGGGCCGCGCTGAGAGAGCGGCCCTTTGAGGTGGACATGCTCCGGGTGCCTCCAGGCAAGCGGGCCTGGCCCCGGCACTACCACAGCGTGCAGTGGGAGTACTACATCGTGCTCTCCGGCGAGGGCGAGATGCTGCAGGCCGACGGAGAGCCGCCGATTCCGATGGCACCTGGCATGCACATCCTCCAGCCGCCCGGCTGGATCCACACCATGGTCAACACCGGCGACGAAGACCTCGTCTACTACGTGATCGCCGACAACCACGACGACGAGCACTGCTACTACCCGGACTCCAACAAGTGGGCAGCCGGCAACATGGTGTTTCGGCCGCACGAGGTCGACTATTGGGATGGCGAGGACGGCCCTGGGCCGGCCTAGGCCAGGTGCGGACCCAATCGGGTGAGAGGGGCTGAGCGCATGCCGTCCACAGTTGCGCCGTACACGGTGGCGCCGCTTGACGTCGAGACCTGGCCGGCCTTCAGCCGCCTCGTGGAGAAGCATCATGGGGTATGGAACGGCTGCTGGTGCACCTGGTTTCACCGCACCGTGGGGGCCGCGGACAAAGATCGCACCTACGAGACAAACCGCGCCCACAAGGAACGGCTGGTGGAGGCTGGGAAGGCCCATGCCGCCCTCGTCTTCGACGGCGACAATGCCGTGGCGTGGTGTCAGTACGGAGCCCCTGAGGAGCTCCCGAACATCTACCACCGAAAGCAGTACCTGGCCGAACAGACGACAGCGCCCGACTGGCGCATCACCTGCTTCTTCGTCGACCGCGACTACCGGAGAAAAGGCGTCGCCGCCGCCGCCTTAAGAGGCGCCCTGGAACTGATCGCACGCTCCGGCGGCGGCGTGGTGGAGGCATACCCGCACGATCTAGAGGGCAAGAAGATCTCGGGATCCTTCCTCTACAGCGGCACCCGCACGTTCTTCGAGAAGGCCGGCTTCACCTACGACCGGCCGAAGGGACAGGGCAACTGCGTCATGCGCAGGGAGGTCGCTCCCAGCTAGGAGAGAAGCGAGCGGTTCCTACGGTCAGGTAAGCCGGGACGGGGCCGCCTCCGAGCGGCCGAGGCGCCTGATGCTGGGACGGCCTCAGGCCTTGGAGGCATTCAGGGACGACGCACTGCGAATCAGGGCACAAAATGCCTGCGCATCGATCGGGTCGCCCTCGTGGAAGTCAATCGCCCGCCTGGTGCTACCCGTAAGACTAGAGTTGAAGAGGCCAGCGGGGTCCTGCAACGCCGCCCCCTTGAAGAAGGTGAGTTTGACCACCTTCTGATAGGTTTCGCCGGTGCAGAGGATGCCGTGGTGCGACCAGACCGGAACGCCGCGCCACTTCCACTCCTCCACAACTTCGGGATCGGCCTCCTGGATCAAGGCGCGCACCCGTGCGAGCAGGGCGCCGCGCCAGTCGCCCAGGTCCTTGATCCGTTGGTCGATCAGTTGCGAAGGGTTCTGATCGGAGTCAGACACACCCATGCCTCCCTACGTTCCCGCTCTTGATCCGTGTCACGGTCCACCCTGTCGATTCGCACCACCCTCGCCGGAACCTCTCAGCCTCGAGCTGACCTGGGGCAACACGGTAGGCAACGGCGGCCAAGGGTTGGCAGGCGGCTCATCGAATCGAAAGATGACCCACCGTTCGTTGCCAAGGCAAGGAGCGGTGACACCACACCGGACGGGCGAGGAGGGCAGATTCGGTGCGCGGCCCAGACCGCCCCCTTGTGATAAGCCGCCAGGCCGCGCAGAGACTCGCGATTGCATCTCAGCGAATCAGTTCGCCGCGTACCAGAGCCGATGCGGCGACCGTAATGTCTTTGTTGCGGGCGCTGCGCTACGTGCAGCTGGATCCGGTCAGCGTGGTGGCGCCGAGCCATGAGATCGTACTGTGGAGCCGACTCGGGATGGGGGCCAATGCCGTGATCGACGA
>JAKAPV010000353.1 GCA_021806845.1 Bacillota bacterium
GAAGGCGCAGGCGCGCGAGCCTCTCCGACTCGAACTCGGCTCGAAGCCGTCGCTTCGCCTCGTCGCGCTCCGTGGAGGGGCGCGCGATCGCCATCTCGACGAGTCCCCCGAACTGCTCCAGGGTTCCCTTGGTGATCCGCTCGAAGCACTCGGAGACGTTCTCCTGCGTGTGCTCGAACTCCCGGAAGTCCGTTCCGAACCGCTCGTTGACGCGGCGGATCACCGCACCAAAGTCGCTGGTCGCGATCGAGAAGTCGGCGACGACGATCCCCCCGAGGAGGGGTATCACGCGCTCGTGAAAGCGGACCCAGTCGCCGAGCGCCTGCCGCACGCTGATGCGAGGCGTGCGAAGCGCCCGCGAGAGGGTGCAGTCCGCGGGCTCGCGAACGAGGAGGATGGTCGGGATCCCCACGCGAACCGCCTCCATGACCTGGGCAGCCGAGTGGAGGTGATGCACGACCCGCACGGGCCGATCCTGCGCCATGTCGAACGCGGTGACCGCGAATGTGTTCCCCGAGCGCGGAAAGCCCTCGATGACGAGCTCGGTGCCCGCCGACACGACGCGGTTGTCGAGGTTCCGGTAGCGGAGCCGCGCGAGGGGCAGAAAGACGGGCGGGTAGACCGATAGTCGCTGCTGCGCCCGGTGGCGGAGCGTTGCCGCCGAGAGGAGACGGTAGGCAGGTTCCATGGCGTGGCCCACAGGCCGTGACGACGGCTCGCTCCCGGGACAGTACCTCGACCGCCCCCCCGATGCCAGGACCCGGTCGACCGCGGTCAGACGCGGAACGCGCCGATGATCGCGAACAGGACGACGCCCCAGCCGACGGCCACGACCAGGGCGGCGACCCGCCGCAGCATGGCGGCACCCAGCCCCGCCCGCCCCCCGGGCCGGGGGCGGGCGAAGCGGCGCAGGACGGCGGCGCTCACCACGAACCAGGCGAGCAGCAAGACGATGCCGCCGGGCGTCACGGGCATGGCCGGAAGCCTACCTGGCCGGCCGGATCACCGCCGAACTTCAACAACGGGCGGGACATCCTCTTGAAGCCGCAGACGAACCGGAGCCGAGCGACTCAGCAATCGCCGCTCGAGTAGCGTGCCCGAGGGGCGCATACTTTCAGCGCTTGCGGGTAGACCAGCGAGTAATTGGAGTTGCCAATGCGATACCAGAGACGTACACCAGAGGTACGAAAGATCCCATTGTGCGCAACACTCAGATGGAAGACGATCGCAACGGCTCCGCCGCCGCCCTTCAGAACATAGCCGCGAACGGGACCGAGACCGCTCATGCTATCTCCCTCACCGATCGCCAATCCCTGAGGGCTGCGAGTGAAGATACCCAAGACCCGAAGCCCAGGTGATGCACCCACGAGCACAGCACGTTGGAGCACCGCGCCCCGCGCGCTGTCATTCAAGACGATAGTCTGAGCAAAGGTGATCGGCCTGCCTGCATCAATCGCGATGGAATTGAGCGTCCGATACGCGAGAGGGGAGGCCAGGGGCCCCGGAGATAACCCACCGCGACCCCTGAACCAGATGGCAGCCACTGCGGCTCCGACAACTACTAGAATCGCCACCAGCGGGAACAGCGCGTTGCGATGGCGCAGTGTGCCTCCCCGCGACAGCCCCGCTCTAGCCACCCTGGAAGACTCTCGATGCGTAGGTTGGATAGTTGTTGTTCCCGCAGTACGATCGCGTGCCGCTGGACTGATCAAACCACATATCCATACCGACGTACGTCGACAATCCGCTCTGTGCCGTGAACCCTGCGATGCCAAAGACTGTGGCGGCTGCACTGAAGGTGGTGTACGTCTCGGCCCAACGCCTGAAATGCGTGTTTGCAGCCCCCTGCTCTTTCCACTTGGCATACGTCGTGCCGCATTGCCCGTCGAAGCTCGAGTTGTCTTGTCCGTACGTCTGGCCACCGTCCCACTGGGTCGGGTCTATCTCATACCCCCCACACGTCCACTGGTACTTCCCGTAGTTGAAATTCGATTGAAGACGATGCCCGAACGGCCCCCACTGGGCCCATTGAACCTGCGCGACGCTGGTATTACCGACGTGATAGGTGCCGCTGAAGCTCCAAGTGGAGCCGTTGGAGCTGACCCCGATCGAGATATTGGAGTCAGCCGTGGCACTCTTTCCATAGGTGACCGTGTCCTGAACCTGAGCGCTGTACGTGTGCAGTTCCCCGACGGTTGTAGAGACGTTGTTATCCGATGCCATGAGTATCTTGAAGCAGGCGCCAGCGTCAGCAATCTTGGCGCTTGCCCTGCTCGGCGCGGCCCAGCCGTTTGAGAGATCGAACGATCCCGGGGTCGGTGTCGCTTCGCCGGACTCCCAGGTTCCGGTCGCGGGATCGTACATCTTGGAGAAGCCAAAGATCAGGATGCGTGAGCCGTTTGTCATCAGTGCGTCGAAGTTGACGTACCCGTTGTTGCTGGCGGCAAGGTCACTGAGGGCCGACGACAATGGCAAGACCACGGCAAAGGACGGTGAGGCGCTTGCCGAGGCGACCACCTGCCCGTTCGCGTACACGTA
>JAKAPV010000354.1 GCA_021806845.1 Bacillota bacterium
TCCAGAATCGCGACGAGGCCCGCCTGCAGCCCGTCCGGCGGCAGATCCGCGTAGACCCCCCACATGCCGCCGCCGGCGTATGCGGTCTCGTAGCTGTAGATGCCGTACGAGAGCGCCTCCTGCTCGCGCAGGCGCTGAAAGAGGCGGGAATTGGGTCCGCCTCCGAATTCCTGGATCAGCAGTTCCTGGGCGCCGAGCCCCGGGTCTTGAAACGCGAGGGCCGGCCCGCCGACGGCGAGGTGCACCTGCGAGATGTGCGAGGGAAGCGCGGACGAGGCGGACGCCTTCCCGTGCTGCGCGCGGCGCAAGGGCGCCGGGGCGGCGGGACTGAAGGCGCGCTCCGCGAGCTGCGCCGCCGCCTGCGGGCTCACCGGCCCGGATACGGCCAGCACGCAGCGCTCGAGGCGCCAGTGGGCCGCGTGGAAGGCACGCACGTCCTGCGCGCTGAGCCGCCGCAGCGCCTCGGGACTGCCGAGCACCCGGCGTCCGAGCGCGCTACCCTGGAAGATCTCCTCCTCCAGCAGGTCGCAGGCGAACTCTTCGGCGCTATCGAGCCAGAGCGCATGCTCCTCCTCGATCACCTGCACCTCGCGCTGAAGGTCTCGCGGGCGCAGCAGCGGACGCTGGAAGAGCTCCGCGAGGATCTCCATCTGCCGCGCGAAGACATCCGGCAGCGTGCGGCCCCAAAGGCAGGTGTACTCCTTCGTCGTATAGGCGTTCAGCTCACCGCCGTCCTCCTCGATTGCGGCGGAGAGGGCGGCCCCGCGGTAGTTCTGGGTGCCCTTGAAGACGAGGTGCTCGAGGAGGTGCGCGATCCCCTCCTGGCCCAACGGCTCATCCACGACCGCGCCGCGCACGAAGAGGCCGAACGAGACGCCCTGTTGCCAGGGCGCCTCCTCGGCCACCAGTCTGAGTCCGTTCGAAAGCGTGATCTCCTCAACCAACGCGCTGTTCTCGCATGCCTCCTTGTTCGCCCGGCGGTGCGGTCCGTCCTGCCTGCTGCAGGAGTTCCTGCACGCCGATTACCCGGTAGCCCCGATTGTGCAGTTCCTTCAGCAGGCCCGGCAGCGCCGCGGCCGTGCGGTCGGTCGGGTGCATGAGGATGATGGCGCCCGGCTGCAGGCGGGCCAGCACGCGCTGCTGGATGATGGCCGGCGTGTGGCTCTTGCGCCAGTCGATCGTGTCGATCGACCACATGACGACGCGCACGCCCTGCTTCTGCGCCGCGAGGTGTACCGCCGGACTCAGCTCGCCGTAGGCCGGCCCGTAGAGCGTCGGGGTGACGCCCGTCGCAGCCTTGATCCGCTCCGCGGCCTTCGAGATCTCCTCCTCGTTCGCCGCGATGCCCAAAGAGCCGACGTGGCGGTGCTTGTCGCCATGGCTGCCGATCTCCATGCCGGCGTCCCGGATCTGGCGCGCCACTTCGGGATTGTGCTCCGCCCAGGTGCCGCCGAGGAAGAAGGTCGCCTTGTCGCCCTGCGCCTTGAGCGCCTGGACGATCGGCGGCACGTATTCCGTTCCCCAGACGACGTTGACGGCGATCGACACGACCTTTTTGGTCGTCGGCACCGACCGGAGTTCCGGGGGGTACGCGGCCGGAGCGGTCAAGAGGTGCAAAACCAGTGCAAGCATGAGATCCCTCCCAGGGGTAGGGTGCCCATGCGGGGGATTCGGTGCAGGCTCGCTAGCCGTCGCAGATGCGCAGCACGTCGCGCAGCTCGTGCACGCGGTCGCCCTGCCAGTCGTCAACGTCCGCCCGCCGTGCATCGTACGTGTTCGAGAGGTCGACCTCCACCAGCACCGCGCGCATGCCGCAAGCGGCGGCGCCGCTCAGTTCGTTGTCGCTGCCGTCTCCCACGTACAAGACCTCTTCCGGCCGCAGACCGAGTCCCGCAAGCGCGGCCTCATAGATGCGGGGATTGGGTTTCACGAAACCGACTTCGCTGCTAAACACGGGGGCCTCGAAAAACGGGCCCAAGGGTCCGCGCATGAAGCGCGTAGGCACCTCCCCGGAGCAGTTGCTGCACAGGCCGATCGCGATTCCGCCGCGCCGCAGGTCTTCGAGCAGAGGGATGGCCTGCGGCAGCGGCTCGAGCCCCTCCTCGACGAAGCGGTCGAGGATCTCCTGCGCGGCGCTAAGGGCGGCAGTGGACGGCTGCGCGCCCAGCGCGCGCGCCATCGGCGCGAGGCTTTCCCAGGCGCTTTTCAGCTCCCCGCGGATGCGGCGCTGGTAATCAAGGTTGAATGCCTGCTGCAACGCGTCCGGCGGGACGCCGAGGATCTGCGCGCATTGCGCAACGGCCAAAAGGTGTTCGCGCCGCCGAAACGGCCGCACGAGCGTCCCGTAGAGGTCGAAGAGGACTCCCCGGTAGCGCAAGGTACACCATCCTTTCACGCCGCGCGCGCCAGTGCTTGCACCGCCGCTCCGGCGATGCTGTCGCCGGATTGCGAGACGGCTCCCCGCCCGTACGGGCAGGGAGCCGTCTTGAGGGTGATGCTAGGCGCTCTTCGCAACGCTCTGGCGCGCGGAGATCGG
>JAKAPV010000355.1 GCA_021806845.1 Bacillota bacterium
GCGACCTTCGCGGGCCTCGGCCAGCTCGCCGAGGTCGGCCCCGGCGCAGAAATCCCGCCCCTCGCCGGCGAGCACCACCGCCCGGCAGGCGGGGTCGTCGGCCGCGGCCGTCAGCGACGCCCGCAGCGCGTCGCTCATCTCCCGTGAGACGGCGTTGCGGACTTCCGGGCGCGCGAGCACGATCCTCCAGACCACGCCCGGTTCCGTCCGAACGACCGACCCGCCCACGGTCTGCGACAGTACCGCCCGGGCGAGCATCTCGACCACGTTTGGTCCGGCAACCCGGTCGAGGGCACCAGAATCAACGCCACGAGCGCTTCCTCTCGGCGATCGAGCTGCTCCTCGACCGTCGAGCCTCAGGTGTTCGCGGTCTCCCGCATCAGCTCGCGCGCCAACTGCTCGATCTCTTCGGCGGGGAACCGCCGGTGTCCGCCGAGCGTCCGGGAGTGCGGCAACTTCCCGTCGCGCGCCCACCGCGTGATGGTCTTGGGCGAAACGTGCAGGATCCGCGCGACCTCAGCGGTCTTCAGATATCGCTCCCCCCTCGGGCTCACCACGATCCCCTCCCGATGGTCGGGGAACTCCCAACCTTCATGTACGGTGTACCACACCCGGGCGGTCCGGCGAAAGGGAGGGAACCCGTCGCAACTGACGAGCTGAGCGGCTAGTCCGAACCCCGAGGCAGTCGCTTGCCGCGGTAGTTGGGAAACACCAGGTCGGCGTGCTGCCAGCAGGCCGAGCCGAGGTTGTACATCGAGAGGCGGGTGGTGCAGCCTGGCGCCGCGCAGCGCCGGTCCGTGCGCTCGGACGTGGGCGACGGCGGCGGCAGCCTTCCAGGACGACTTCCCTTCATCCGAGCGTCGGGGCGCCACGGTCGCGCCCCCCTCCACGAGTGGTATTCGCTCCCCGGCCCGTGAGCGGATTCCGCGGGATGCGGCGGAGCTGTTGAGAAAGCGTGGCGCAGGCCCCCGAACCCCTACTCGCCGGCGGTGGCCGTCCCGCGGATCTGCAGGCGAATGCGCTCCAGCAGGGCCCCCGGCAGAGCCGCCTCCTCCTGACACTTCGAGCGGACGATCTCCTTCAGCTTCCGCTGGAAGTCGGCGTGACGCAGGCAGGGGCTGCACTCCCCGAGGTGCGTCGCGAGGTGTGCCGAACGCTCGGCGTCGAGCTCTCCGTCGATGAAGTGCTCGAGGTCGTGTAGGACGTCGTCGCAGTCAAAGGTCTCTGACAAGGCCTCGCTCCCGTACCGCCTCCCACAACGCCTTCTCGAGCGCTTTTCTTCCGCGGTGCAGGCGGGACATCACGGTCCCGATCGGGACCCCGGTGATCTCCGCGATCTCCTTGTAGCTGAACCCCTCGACGTCGGCGAGCAGCACCGCGACCCGGAACTGCTCCGGCAGGGACTGCAGGGCGGCCTGGACCTCCTCGTCCGGCAGCGCCTCGATCACGGCTGACTCCGCCGAGCGCTCCGCGCCTCCCTCGACGACCTTGGAGTAGAGATACCAGTCCTCGATCTCCTCGTCGGAGACCGTCTGCGGCTCCCGCTGCTTCTTCCGATAGCTGTTGATGAACGTGTTCATCAGGATGCGGTACAGCCAGGCGCGCAGGTTCGTCCCCGGCTGGAACTGCGCGAAGCCGCGGTAGGCGCGCAGGAACGTCTCCTGCACCAGGTCCTCCGCATCGACGGGGTTCCTGGTCAGGCGGTTGGCGGCCGCGTAGAGGCCGGGCAGCAGCGGCAGGGCCTCCGCCTCGAAGCGCGCCTCGAGATCGCTCGCCCTCGGGGTCTCGTGCTCCACGACCGCTCACCATACTCGGCGATCGCCGATCTCGGCACGCAGCGCGGCCAGGCGTCCCGTCCGAGGACCCGCCCGCAGCGGGCCCACCCGCATGCCCACCCGCATGGGATGATGCAGGTGCGCCGTCACAAACCGACAACACGGGTTCCGCGTCGTCGGTGGGAAGATGTACGGTACAGATGGGGATGGGTTCATCCCAAGCAACCACACGAGGATTCCATGGCCGACAACGGAAACGATCGCCGGAACCGCTGGCAGGGGTTCAACCAGGGCGGCAACGGCGGGCAGGGGGCCGGCGGGCGCAACCCGTGGCGGTTCTCGCTCATCTACGTCGCCATTGCCGTGCTGCTCTACCTCCTGTTCACGAGCATGGTCCACCGGGGCGCGACGGCCACGTCGTTCAACAAGCTCCAGCAGGCGATCACGACGAAGACCGTGAAGGCGGCGGACGTCGGCTCCACGGCGGTCACCTGGGTGGCGAAGGACGGCACCCAGTATTCGACGACGCTCCCTCAGGGCTACGACCCCACCCAGCTGATGAATCAGCTCACCGCCGCGGGCGCCGACACGACGGCCTCCCAGCCGAGCGTGCTCGCCGGCATCCTGGTCCAGACGCTGATCTGGGTCGGCCTGTTCGGGTTGCTCTACTTCTTCCTGTTCCGCCGCATGATGGGCGGCGGGGCCGCAAGCGCTCTGAACCTCGGCAAGAACCGGGTCAAGAACTACGTACGCAAGGATAT
>JAKAPV010000069.1 GCA_021806845.1 Bacillota bacterium
AACTTGTAAATCTCGTTCTGCACGAAGAAGTCGACGACTTCGCGGGCGTGGCCGATAGTGTCCTCCGTGATGACGGCCAGCACACCGAACCGGATGCCATACTTCTTGAGCGACTCGATGCCGCGCATGACCCGGGCGAAGGAACCCATGCCTGAGGCATACGATCGATGCAGATCGTGCAGCCACTGCGGTCCATCAAGGCTGATTCCAAGCGAGAAGTTGTTCTCCTTGAAGAACGTCGCCCACTTCTCGTCAATGAGTGTGCCGTTCGTCTGTATGTTGTTGCTGATCTGGACATTGCTTCCCGCGTTCTCGCGCTGTTGAATGTCGACTACGTTCCGGTAGAAGCGGAAACCAGCGAGTGTGGGCTCCCCACCATGCCAGGTGAACTCTGCGTCGGTTTCGTTGGCTTCTGCGATGGAGATGACGTCGCGAACTACTCGCTCCAACAGAGCATCGCTCATGATCCGACCGTGCGCTGCGGAATCGTGGGTATGTTTGTAGTAGCAGTAGTCACATGCGATATTACATTTGGCTGAAACCGGTTTAATTATCGGGGATACCTTCGGCAACAACATATTATACCTCCCGTCACGACGCCCATCCTCGACGGAAGAGCTCTGCGGAGGAGAACGTGCTGTTCACAGGGCAGTTCGACTACGGTCGATGCGTCTGCCCGTGCTGCCCGCCGTCGCTGTAGTTGATGTGTTCTCCCCAAGCGGGGCCTCCATCGGTATACCTCTCGTTGTAGCCGACAACAGTCGCACGGTGCAGCCGTTCGGTGACCTCCGCCGCAATGCCGGCGATGAGCTTCGCACCCGGCAGGCTTCCCTCTTGCTCCGCAGGCATCACATCTTGCCGAATCGCCATCGTCATCGTGAACTCCTTTCTCGAAGCCGGCAGTCGGTGTCGTCAAGCTTCCGCAAGAACCGGTTGGCCCCAGCCTGGCTTCCCGCCCGCAGTCGGCCTGCTCGGATGCGTCTCCCCGGGTTCACAGCGCCAGGATGGCGGCATCCAGAGGGACAAGTTGATTGGGGCCGATTGGCCGGACGAACACACAAACGGCGATGCACGGAAGGCGAGACGCGGACGCGGTTCTTTCGAAAATCACGAAGAGGCGACACTTCGCGCCTAGTCGCTTTAACAGGAAACGTACTCGAACGTTCTAGAATTTGTCAAGTATCTGTTATCCGAGCCTTTTGCGCTGTCGGGCTGGAGTTTGAAGGCTCCGCACAGACGTTCGGCCACCAAACTCACTCAATCTCCGTCGGACGGGACTGAGGGGGTGAATTTCGGAGGAAACGCGAAATTTGTAATGGCAATACTATTGTCTGTGGATAGTTCCCGACATGCTTTCAGCAAGAGTGCGGTGTGCTTATCATGGAAGAGCAATATTTATTTGTTCGCACCAAGCGGGTCCTCCAAAACAACCGAGTCTACGAGTACCTCCTGCTCGTCGAGTCCGAACGGCGGGGACAGCGGATGTACCAGCGGGTCGTCGCCAACCTCGGCCGGGCCGATCAGCTTGACCGCGGGCGGATCGACGAGATGATCACCGCTCTGGGCAAGTACGCGCAGAGCGTGGGGCCGGTCGACCCGTACAGCGACACGTCCGGCTGCGCACGCTCGGGGTGCTGCCGGTCTGGAAGCGGCTGTGGGAACAGTTCCCTCCATGCCGACACACACAAGACCTCGGCGTGCCCAACGCGGCGCGTCGGGTCTCGCCGTTGTTTCATCCTGCCTCCCTACCCTTGCATGGTCGTACCCGAGACGGCACCTCTTGAGCCCCATCGCTTTGCCGCACAACTATCGAACACACGCCACCCCTTACCCCCACGGCCGTGCGTCAGTTCCCTACCCGCCAGACAACCTTGTGGGTAAGGGGTAGCATAATAGCACCTCCTGGCCCGAAAGCGGGCCTATGGGAGAGCGCCCGGAGGGCAAAGCAAGATAGAGGCACCGTTCTCGATGGTCTCAGGCTATCAGGTTTGGTGCAGGGTTACGCGGCGGGGTTGGTGGGAGAAAGGGTGACGACGTAGAGGCTGTTGAGCCTGCGCACGGCGGCGAGCTCGATGGCCCTGCGGTCGCGCTCGAGGTAGAAGTTGGGGCCGCGGTCGTGATATTCTGTGCCGTCCTTGAGCATGTGGTAGACGATGATGATCATCGAGTGGGCCAACGTGACGAGGGCCTTGTTGCCCTTCAGGTGCCTTCGCAGGCGCTCGTGCCGGGCTCCAAGGTAGGTGCCCTTGCTGCGGGCGGCCGCCCGCGCGGCTCGACCATGGTGGCGCGAAGATACTTGTTCCCGGGCCGCGCACGCGCCAGCTTGCGCTTGCCTGCGCTCTCGTTCTGACCAGGCGTCAGGCAGGACCAGGATGCGAGATGATCGTGCGAAGGGAAGTGGGAGACGTCGGGGCCTACTTTGGCGACGATCTCCTGGGCGGCGCGGGGTCCGGCGCCGGTGAGGGTGTCGGGCCTTTCTAACACCTTCTTTGCATCTGACATCCGCCGCTCGATCTCGCCGTCCAACTCCGCGATCTGCTGGTCCAGCTATGCGATGTGGTCCAGTCCCTTGCGCAGCATGTAGCGCTGATGGGGCTGAACAACAAACACCGTGAGGGCCTCGATAAGCTGCTCGAGCTTCTCCTTGAGTCGCCCGCGGGCCAGGCCGGCGAGCTGCTCAGGGTCATCCGCGCCGTTGGCCAACTGGTTCAGCATTTCGCGCCCGCACACGCCGAGTACATCGGAGGCCACCGAGCCGAGCTTGATGTTCGCGCCCTCGAGGACCTTCTGGATCTCCGGTTGACTTGACGGGTGCGCTCGTCGATCACTGACCTGCGATAGCGCACAAGCTCACGCAACTCGCGCTGATCCCGCTCCGGCATGTAACTCGGCGAAAACAGGCCGTGGCGCAGCAGATCGGCAATCCATTCCGCGTCTTTCACATCGGTCTTGCGCCCCGGTACGCCTTCATGTGCGCCGGGTTTATCAGCATCAACCCGACGTGTCCTTCGAGTGCGTTCCATAGAGGCTTCCAGTACGGGCCCGTACTTTCCATCGCCACGTGCTCACACCGCGCCGCCGTCAGCCAGTCCCGCAGTTCCAGCAGGGCTCCTGTCGTAGTGCCGAACCTCCGGATCTCCTTGCGCACTGACTCCCGGCTCTCGCCGGGCGTCATCAGACAGCCCACGACCTATAAAATGATCGCGCCCATCAATGGGCCGATCGCCAGATCTTCCGACTCGCTTGCTTCTACACTACGGGCTTTACCAGTGCGATCGTGCGGATGCGTGCCTCGACGTCAAACATGCCTGGGCGGTTGAGGCGTACACTTAGTAGGGGGAAGTGCGGGCGTGACGCGCTGTCGGTGGGTGGGGGTCGGCTGCCTATGCTGATGGACACGTCTCTGCGAACGGCACTTGGCGTTCGCCTTGTGAGTCAGGCCGCGCATCACACTGCGAACAGGCTCCTGCGAACGCAACTTGAAGAAGTGGTTCAAACGGGCATCTGCCTTCCTTCCGACGCGCCCGGCAGCGAGGTCGACGACATCACCTGGATCGTGTGGGATGCCGTAAACTCGTTGCCTCTGGCGGCCTATGACCAACCGCTCCGAACCATCCTCCACCGCACAGTTCAGGCCGCCGTTCTCGGTACGTTGGGCCGGCTCGGGGACCTGCCTGTGCCTACCAGCCGCTCGTGGGAACCGACCGACGATCGAGGCGCGAAGTACGAGGGCATCTCATCCAACGTCTACGTCGATGCGCGGAGTTCGCGCGGCCGGCTCCGCTCCCATGATCCTTCCGTCGAGAAGGTCATCTGGCTGCGAGCGTCGTGTAACTTCCTTATCTGTACGGCTCAACCCCGGCCCGAATGGGACGAGGTCTATATCGACCCCGTCGAGGCCGGAGACGGTAGACGTAGAGGCATCGTGTATGAAGTCGAATCCGCCATCCGTAGGGACTTCTGCATGTTCGCCAACGCGCTTCTGACCATTGAACTCGAGCGCCTCGCTGCAGAGCTTGGCCGCCGGCAAACGCATGGCACATCGGATAGTTCCTCGATGCAAACGGCTCTCACGGCGATCCGTGCGGCCCTGTTCCGAGATGCGCTCGCCGACGGCAATGTCGACGATGCCGACCGGTTCCTCGTTGATGCTCTAGGGCTCAAGTTCACCGATTCCGCTGCGCGCGCTGCCGGCCGAGAGGCACTTTGGCTGGTGATCAACCGCTCACGCTCCTGGTCTGACGGCGACTCCGCCGATGTCAAGCATCAGCTTTGCGAAAAGGTCAACCGCGCAAAGGATGTCATTCTCTTGCGATCTTGCACCGACGATCGGTCCCTCTGGCAAAGGGATGGGGAGGACCAAGTTATTACGGATGCCCTATACTTGTCTACGGTTCCCGAACTCGCTCAGTCCCCCCCACCGCAGAGCGATACCGCTGGGCAGTTCATATGGGAGATCGATACCCGGCGCCGCAGCGGCGAACAGCCGTTGACCATCTTGCAAAGCCTAATGGAAGCCGCTGCACCCCCAACGCACAACTGGCACTACGACTGCATGCTGTGGTGAAAGTCCTCCGATCTGCGTCATCATCAGCGACCCGTCATTCCGATCATGACCCAGAGGGCCGCGATGCACCATGCGACGGCGATCAGCCAAAACGCCGTCCGGGCGAACCTGAACGTGAGGCGAAACACCGCGTAGATGCCCAGCACGACAGCCACGAGAAGCAGGAATGGTCCGGCCATAGCCCCCCCCTGGCCGGGAACTGCGGCCAACCACGACACCATACTTGCCGCGTAGAGCATGATGCGAACCAAGCGCGAAACCAGGGGAACCCCAAGCGCGAGGGCGATCAACGCTCCGATGAGTCCCGCCGCCCACAGATCGTAGCGGGCGGGAGTGGCCAGCAGCAGCCACCCCCGGATGAGCGACAGCATCGCCAGAACGTCCGCCATGACCAGTGTTAGACGGTCCGCGACGTTCTCCATTCCACCCACCCCGCCTTGGGGAGCAGCCCGGGGCGCCGGGCTGCCCTCACGCCGTCTTCTGCTCCCCCGCTGGTCCAGAGGAAGGGCTGCCGACTGCGATCCTCAACAGTCGGCTCCCGCATGGCCAGCGGGATTCACGGGGATGCCGCCGTAATCACGAAGTCCGCTTCCTGTACGGAAGCGCCAGTCGACTGCAAAATGAGGCTTCCACCAGCCTCGCTCCACTTCCAGGACGTCGTCGTGGGTCCTCCCTGTGGCACTGGGAAGCTGCCAGACGTCGTCTTGATGGCAAAGGGCTGCGTCGCATTGACCCGAATCTCGGCGTTCGCCCACGGCAGAGTGGGTGTGGTCACCGTACCGCCTGCGGGAATCGCCATGCCCATGCCGACCTCGCCGTCCGTGACCGGCGCCGCAGCGGGCGTCGCAACCGTCAAACGCTGGAAGTGCCACGAAACACGACTTCCCCCGCTCGTGAGATACCCTGTGACTTCGTCCGTATGGGGAGTGATGTTCATTCCGTGCAAATTGTCCAAGTCGAAGCCCCCGGTCCACGTTACGTCGGTGTACGTGGTGCCCTGGAGCGCCACGCTGCCGTCCGGCAGCGGCGTACCGGTGAGTTCCTCCTTCACCCCGCCGTACGAAAGTTCGGCGCTCACGCCGGTAAGCGTCGCGTTCTCCACGAGCAGGACAGCTGGCCGGCCTCCGACGTCGCCGATCCAGCCCCCCGCAAGAGAGTCGACCGGCTGCACCTTTTGCGCCGTGTAGTCCCCGTTGAAGGTGGGGGCCGAATACGTGCCGGACAACCCGGCTCCTCCAGTCAGGGCTGCCGTCATCGTGTTCAGAGAGAAGTGACCGATCCAGGCGATGGAGACGTACTCGTCGCCGTGCAGGGTGATGTAGTCTGAGGGACCGATGCTCCCAGTCACATGCTCGACCGCTCCACCGAAGAGAGCGGTGCCGGTCACCGTCTGCCCGCTGACGACGAGGTCAAGTGCGACAGGCTGTCCTGAGACGTTCCCGACCCATTGACCGGGAAGCGCCGAAGCGAGCACCGCTTCAAAGTGGTGCCCTTGCGCACTCTCTACCGCCGTCGGCCGTGTGATCAGTGCGAACAGCAGGAGGAGTGCGACGGGCACGCCGACGGCGATCCAGCGTAGCCTGGGCGTGCTCCGGCCGCCGCGCGAGCGGAAGAGCCCGATACACCCGCCGATCACGGCGCCCAGGATCGACCACGTCACGTATTCAGGCAGGCCAAAGGCATGCAGGAGATAGTCCGGAAGCGCCCACGGGGTGGCGAAGCGGGTCCCCAGGAACGCCCCGCCGACGCCGGTTACCGCACCGACACAGAAGCGCGCGGCGAGCGCCGTCAAGGCGCCGCCGACGACGCCCCCAACGACCGCCCCGAGCAGGTCCTGCGGAGCGAGCCGCAGTCTGGCCCGCACCACCAGCGTGATCGGCTGGCCCGCGTTCGATGTGACCTGGATCGTGTGGCTGTACGTCTCGCCGCTCCGGAACGCAGAGCCGTCGACACGGAAGGTGATCTCAGCGACAGCCCCGGCGAAGGAAGTGGCCGACACCTGAAGCCATGGAGGAGGGTCGGCAACCGCCAGCGTGCCGCTCAGCCAGCCCCTTCCGGCATTCCGAATGCGAAGGGTCCTCGTGGACTGCAGGCTCGTGTGCGACAGCTCGAAGGCCATGCTCCGCTCGGAGATCTGCATGGCGGGCGGTGCCAGCGCGGGGTCCAGCAGGTGCAGGAAGCGCTCAAGTCCCGCGTTGCGGTGCTCAGGCTCCAAGAACAGTTGGAGTGTTCGCTCCCACGCCGCGGAGGCAGGCGACGCTCCCACGGCGTCCAGCCACGCAGTGATCGTGCCGTCGTATAGCGCCTCGCGACCAGCCTCCCAGCTGGCGGCATCGCGATCGATCAGCGCCGCGAGTTCGCGGGGATTCGCTGCGTCGCCGACGTCCTCCAGCCGAAACGGCAGCTGCGGGTTCAGGAGATAGGCAGCCGTGAGCACAGCGAAACGCTCATCCTTTGCAAGACGGATCGCTTGGCTGATCTGGACGGCCAGCGCCTGGTCATGCTGTCCGATGGCTTGCACCAACACACCGCTGCGCACGTGCTCGACGGCGGTCTGCGGATCGTTGAAGAAGAGACTGCCGAGTTCCGCCGGCGAAGTCGCCGTGATCTCCTCGGTGAAGGTGTAGGTAAAGTCCGTTGCCGGGTCGCGCGACGCGCTGCCTGCAGTTTCCGCGCCGTTCGGCACGGCTGCACCCGGTTCTTCCCCGTTGCGTTCTCGCGTGTCTGGAATGGCCAGGTAAACGCGTCCGCGATGGCGCGCGACACCAGTCACCAGCACGGTGAGCGCGTCGCCGACCCGCAGTGAGCCCTGGAAGCCGGGAGGCAAGTCTGTCCCCCGCAGATAGCCGTCCAGTCCGCCCAGGTCGACGACCACACCATCGTCCTCGATCACCCTTACGGTGCCGTTCCGGAGATCGCCCTGCCGCAGGGAATCCCAGAGGACTTCTGCCTGGCGTTCGTCCGCCGATTGTGCCGGTACTCTGGTTTCGAAGGCCGCGTCGTCCGGAGCCCCCGCTCTGGTGACAGGAACCCCGTGATCGATCGGGACGCGACAATTCTCGTTTGCGCAGATGTCGGCAAGTTCATCGTTCTCGTAACCGCACACGGGACAGCGCTTGATCCAGTCGCTCACCGTCTCACACCCCTTCGCAACTCGAGTCCGTGCGTGCGCGTCTTCGCCACGAACAGGCGGTCGAAGCCGCGCTCGGGGATGCCGATCAGCCGCAGCCGTCCGTCCCGGGAGAACTCGTACTGCATCGTCCGCTCCCCCGGGTAGGCGGCTTCTTGCGCCCACCGGTGACATTCAGCGCGTGGGGTGAGGATGTGCAGACGCTGGTTGTCCGAGCCCCGCCACAGCCGCGTGTTTTCATGGGACACTTCAAACCGCCCGTCCATCAACATGTCAATCTCGGTGAGCAGCCTCGCCTTGCCGCGGGGGTCGTCCAGAATCTCCGCGATGGAGTAGCCGGAGTACACAAGTACGTCCGCGGACCAGTGGCGATGGACCATGCTCAGCATGCGGCAAAGCGCACGCGCCTGCTGGAACGGTTCGCCGCCGCTGATCGTAAGGCCATCGTGACCGGGGGATCGCGCGAGGATCTGCCTGGCGACCTCCGTGACCGGCAGCGCGCACTCCTCCCGGCGATGGAAAAGTTCAGGCGACATGCAGCCCGGGCAGCCCAGGGTGCAGCCCTGAACCCAAAGCCCGATGCGGCGGCCGGGCCCCAGATTCTCCACCCCATCGCTGATCGCGTCGACGTAGAGCATCATCGGGGTCTCGCCTCCACTCGCACGCGATACCCCTTCTCGTCGCCGACTGTCTCCTCGTCAATCCCGAGCACGGTAAGGCGGCTCGCGTTCTGCGTCCCCGAGTCGAACAGATGGCGCGCGAGGGGATTGATCAGGACGGACTCGATCGTGTTGCCGATGCCCCGGCCCCCGAGCTCCAGGTCCTGCGAGGCCTGCGCGCAGATCCAGTCCTGAACCGGCTCAAAATCGACGTCGATGTCCCTGCGGCGCTTGAGATCTCGCCGCACCGTCTCCAACATGCCGACGACGATTTGACGTAGGACCTTGGGTCGGATGAAGTCAAACACGATGATGTTCTGGCCGATGCGGTTGAGGATTTCCGGACGGAGGTAGGCCTTGATCTCCGCAGTCGCATGCTCCCTCAGCCGTCCGTACGGCGTCTGCACCTCTTCCATTCCCTGAGTTCCGCAGCTCGGGCAGTCTCCCAGCCGCAGGTCGAAGAAGTGCTCCCCGCAGGCCGTGCAGTGTCGGCATGTGGGCTGGACCATCGGCAGGCGGCGTACCGCTCCGTCGTCGTACGTCTCCCGATACAGGCCCTTGTTGCTTGTAAAGATGATGAGGCATTCCGTGAAGTACACCGTCTCACCGCGTCCGGAAGTCAGGCGCCCGTCATCGAGAACCTGGAGGAACTTGTCGAGAATTTCGGGATGCGCCTTCTCGATCTCGTCGAACAGCAGGACGGAAAAGGGGTTGTCGCGGACCTGGTTCGTCAGTTGTCCTCCGTCGGAGTGGCCCACATAGCCGGGGGGGGCCCCGAACAGGCGCTGGTCCGAGTGCGGCTGACTGTACTCGCTCATATCGAACCGCAGGCAGCGGCGCTCGTCACCGAACAGGAGTTCCGCGGTGGCCTTGGCGAGCTCCGTCTTGCCGACGCCGCTCGGGCCGGCGAAGAACAGCGTCCCTTTCGGACGATGCTCGTGGCCTGAGAATTGCGCCCCCGAGAGTCCCTCCGCTGCCCGCTTCAGGATATCGGACACATGCCGCACCGCCATAGGCTGACCGAGCACCCTGCGACCGAGGGTCGCCTCGGCGTCGGCAAGCCGCTCTCGCAAGGAGTCACTGCGCCAGGGACTCTCCACCTTGCCGAAGCGGAAGACGTCAACGAGAACCCGCGGTTCCTCCGCGGGGAGATTGAGGTCGCGGGAAAGTTGAATGAGGCTGCCGAGGTCCCGGTACATCATGCCGTGCGTCAGGTTCGCGTAGAGCAGGGCCGCTCTGTCGGGGGCCGCCACGCGCTCGCCGCCGTGCAGGTCGCCGAGGCGCGTCGCAAAGTACTCCCTTCGCTCCTCCTCATCGGGCAAGCCGATGTGGACCGTCTTGCACAGCGGGTCCGACTGGCGCGCCCAGTGAGGAATATCCTCCAGACGGTCGCTGACCAGAACCGTCAGGTTGTAGAGCGGTCCCCGATCCGTCGGATGCAAGGCAGCCGTGCGGGCGGACTTTGCGAGTTGCAGCAGGGCACGTGGGTATGCTCCAGCGGAGTCCCCCTCTTCGAGCAGCTCGGGGCGGTTCACGACCACGGCGGTTCTGTGCGCCCGCGACGCCAAAACTCGTCGGATCGAAGCGAACGCCTCGTCAGTCTGCTCGCGGTCCTTGCGACCCGCCATATTGTCCCGTGACGGGTCGGCTGCGTGGAAGGCTGCGCGGTCCTCGTCCGAGCGAAACTGGAAGCCGTCCACCAGATCGTAGCGCGCCACCAGGTCGTAGCCAACGTCACGCAGGTAGCGATCAAGAAAATCCTCGAGCCAAAGACGCGTCTGACCGTACGGCACCACGTCCCGGATGTTGCCGTAGAGCCAGAACCACGTCTTCATCTGCAAATGTCGTGCGAACTCATCGACCCATCGCGGACGGCCCCCGCTCATAGCTCGCGCTCGCTCCCATCCTGCCGTCTGCGCGCACGCACGCGGCGCCGCGCGACGACATCCTCCTGCACGGCGTCGGGTTCCAGCTCGGCCGGCGGCAGCTGAATCCCGCGCGCAGCGAGGCGCGAGCGCAGCACCCCGTAGTCCTGGCACCATCCCTCGACGGCCGCGCGGGGAGCGGCGGAGCCGTCGGCCGCACCGTAGTGGAACAACACCGTCCGTCTATCGCCGAGGCTGGCCTCGACCTGGCCGTTCTCGGGGGAAGCGAACCTCGTCTGTCCATCCCTCGCTTCGCCACTCGCCGTACGCACCGCGCGATAGCCCATCTCTCCGAGCACCTGGCCGATAATATCCAGCACGGCCTCGCGCTCGGCTGCCTGGGCTTGGCTGTCCTCTACGGCGGCAACGAGCCGCGAGGCCCTTTGCGTGAGTTCCGGCGCCGGCGTGCGGGAGGAACCTGAGCTGGACTGCGCGCGCGCGATGTCGGCCAACAGCACCTGCGCCTCTTCGCGGTGCGCCGGCTGCGTCGCGCGCGCGCAGGCGACCTCCACCTGCGCGATGATAGCGGTCCATTGCGCCGATGGGCCATCTCGATCAAGTGCCTGGGAGACTTCGAACTGCAAGACGTCAAGCTCTCGCGCAATCTCGCCGACGTCGCCGGTTCCGGCCAGAGATGCCTGAAGCGCGTCGAGTCCACTCAACAAGGCGCTGCGCGCCGCCCCCACTGGCAGTTGCCGAAGCAGACGACGGCGAACCATTCCGAGTTCCGCGCTGAGTGCGACGCGCACGCTCTCTTCACTCGCCGTCTGGTCACGGCGCTGCCCGTCCGCGACCGCGCGCAGACGGCGTTCCCGGGCTACGGCGTGCAGTGCGCGCTGCCGTGCCTCCTCGTGCGCCTTGGCAAGTGCTCGCTGTCTGGTAGCCTCGATCCGCATTCGGATCTTCTCGAGCATGGTCGGCGGCAGCGTGTACGTGCCATACGCTTCTGAACTCATCGCCACCTCCACCGTCAGGGAAGGACGGTGCGGGATCCCCCGTGCACGACTAGTCGTCGAGCTTCTCCTCGCAGAACGGACAGAGCTGCTTCCTCTTGTCGAAGTGGTTAGAGCAGCAGACGCGTCCGCAGATACGGCATGATCCGCTGTAGTTGCCGCCAAACCCCATGAACCCGATCTCGATCTCCTCGCCGCCGACTGCACATCTCTCGCTCATCCGCGTTCAATCCCTTCGTGTAGTTCAGTCGATCCAGCGCTTTCCGCCGAACCGCTGCACGATCTCATCGTCAAGGTCGTTCGCCTGCGAGACGACCGATGAGAGGGCCATGCCGAAGGTTTCCGCATTGAGCGCGCTGGCAAGAATGGCCTGTTCACATACCACAAGGCCGCCGCTCGACGTCTCATGCCAACCGAACTTGCCGAAGTACACACCCGCGTTGTGGTCCAGCAGAAGATTGGCGAGTTCTGCCTTGGCTTTCATGTTCGGAATGTCTCGCGCCACCGGCGAAAAGGTATTGATCACAAAGTCGTCTCGAGATGGCATCGGCCTCACGCGAACAAATGTGACCGCCGAATCGTAGCGGACGACGTAGTCGTGGTCATCGTCCATCTCCCAGTGCCCGAGGAGCTCTTTGAGCAGCGCCTCGACCTTTGCGCGCACCTGCACTTCGCTGACCGCCATGCCTCTCCCTCCCCCCGACCGCTCCCGCGACCGCATTTGGTGCTCTAGCCCTGCTCGACATTGGCCCACGCGACCTGCGGACTCTTCCCCTCCTTCGTCAGTTTGCAATCTTTGCCTTGCACTGCTGGAAGCGTCGCCCTATATCCTTGTTATACTCCAAAGCAGGATGGTTCAACTTGCTAATTTCGGCAAATGTCAACAAGAT
>JAKAPV010000356.1 GCA_021806845.1 Bacillota bacterium
GGCTCGGAGCTCGTATTCTCTCTCTGCGAGCAGTTCGGGACCGAGGTGGTGATCATCAACGCCTCGGAGGACTGCTCTTTCGAAGAAGAGCTCGTGCAGGATGTGCTGGAGATGATCACGGTGTTCTCGGCTCGGCTCTACGGCAGCCGCAGCCACAAGAACAAGCAGGTGCTCGACGCCCTCAAGGCGGCAGCCAACGAGGTGGCGGGATCTTGAAGCGCACGGCGAAGTATGCGACCCTTCCCCTCAACCGGGGCAAGCGCAACATGCTGCGTTCGCTGATCGACGCCTTCGTCGATCTGAAAGACCTGGCCTTGCGCACACTTGCGCGGACCAAGGAGTGGCACCGTCTCGACGAGACCTGGCAGACCTTCCGCGACGCGATGAAGCCGCGCCACCGCAAAGGCGTTCCTGTGCATTTGCAGGACCAGGCGGCCAAGGACGCCTGGGAGACGATGCGGAAGTGGATCGACTCCGCCATCGCCCGCGCCCACATCAAGAACAGGATCTTCGTGCGCTTCGAGAAAGAGCAGCGGCATTATGCCTATTGGCTTCTCTTGAGCTACGAGCGCATCGGTGCCGTGCTGCGCGGCGAGAGGCCAGAACCCAACTTCCCCATCACCATGCAAGAGCGCAAGGAGGTCGTGCGCTTCCTGCGCCGCCTCCTGCGACGAACACTCGGCAAGGCACCGTGCGTGCATCTGCGCCGTAGTATGGCACTCGACAGCTCGCTCTACCAGGTGTTCGAGCTCCGAGGGCGCCTTTACGTGGCCCTGACGTCCCTTGTTCGGGGTAAACGCCTGGTCCTGCCGCTCCGTGGCAAGGGTCGCATCGACGGGGACATTCGCGTCGTGTTCGATGCGGGCCGCAAGACGGCGTTCGTGCACATGGCCTACGACGTGCGGGTGCGCGCCGAGACGGCAAGTGGTGCGCCGGTCGGCCTCGACGCCGGCGTCACCGAAGTCTTGGCCGCGTCAACCGGAGAGAAGTACGGGCAGGGCTACGGCGTCCTTCTGGACCAGTTGAGCGGAGAGGCGACGAAGACCGGCAGGGCGCGCAACAAGCTGTTCCAGATCGCCAAGAAGGCGGAGGAAAGGGGGCGCAAAGCGCGAGCTGCCGGTGGCAGCCCGGGAGATGCGGGGAAAGCTTCGCGCGTGCGGCGCCAGAACCTCGGACGCAGGAAGCTCAGGGTGAAACGCCTGCGCGGCGAGGCGGCGGTGAAGACGATGGTGGGACAGGCAGTGCGGCAGGCGCTCAAGGACCGCCCGTCTGTGGTGGCCATCGAGGATCTTTCACACCTGCGGGGCCGCACGAAGAGTCGGAAGCTGTCGAGGATCGTCTCGCGCTGGGCGCGCTCGGCGCTGCGCGAGCGTCTCGAGTTTCGCACCGAGGCGGGATGTTCCCGCCTTGAAACGGTCAACGCCGCGTATACCAGCCAAACCTGTCCCAATCCGGCGTGCGGGTTCGTCCACAGGGACAACCGGCACGGGGACAGGTTTCACTGCCTGCAGTGCGGGTGGGATGGGGATGCGGACGTTGTGGCCGGAACGAACCTGCTCGCCAGGGTGGACGACCTCGACATTCATCTTTGGACGCCCAAGGAGAAGGTCAAGGCCATCCTGGACGAGCGGTTCCGTCGCCGGAAGGAGACCGGGACCCATGACAGCGCCGCCACCGTGTCGTCGGTGGCCTCAGTCCAAGACCGTGCTTGCACGGCCGCTCCCCGTGGAGCCGTGGGCGATCTGCCTGGAGACCAGGGTGCTGTCGATGACGGAAACGGTACACCGCTCCCGGCCGGGCTCCAGAGAAGCCGCGAAGCGTAATCGTCTGACGGTTGCGACCTCGTGGTCTCGTCGCAGGCATTGTAACAGCGGATGTTGCAATGAACCACCTCGGCGGGCGGAGTGCGAACAATAAGCGAAAGACCTCGATATCTATAAATCTCTAGGTCTTTCGGAGCGGTTCTTTGCATTAAGGAGAACGAGGTAGCTACGCCTCAAGCCTGTCAGCGCGGTAATTGAACCTCCGTTTTGCTCCTCCATCGCGCGCATCTGAGCTGGTCCGCTGGCTGATCTCACGGGTGGGCAGGGAGGGTAAAAGATGGCCCTGATGATACCGGTTCATGGTTCACGGAGGCGAGGTATGGGTCGAGGATCGGCAAAGCAACGGTGTTCCTGTCGTCTTGTTGCGTTCCGCATAGGGCGACTCGACAATCTGTAACGAGGTGATGCGGCGACTGCCCGCTCGGTCCAGGGTGATTCGTCTCGATAACCGCGGCTGCGGTCGATCACCTGCACCTACGGTCGCATTCACCGCGTTCGCCGATCTCATCGCGATTTTGGACAGACTCGACGTGCGCCGAGCGGTCCTGGTAGGCCATAGCGGTGGGGCCCACGGCGTTGAGTCTAGCCGTAGCCCAACCGCAACGTGTTCGATCCCTCGTCCTCGTCGCTCCAGAGGGTATGAGGGAACAGACCTCCAACCCTGCACCGATGGTGTGACGACCCCATGGCGGGAGATCTG
>JAKAPV010000357.1 GCA_021806845.1 Bacillota bacterium
AGTCGAAGAGGCCCTCCCCGACGAGCGTCTCGACGACGCCTTCGCCGCCCAGCGGCACGGCGCGGATCGCGCTCGACTCCGCGTCAGCGACGTAGAGCGTCTCCGCGACGGCGGTCAGTCCCATCGGCTGGGCGAAGCGCGAGCGCGCGAGCGACGCGTCGTAGAGCGCCTCGTATCCGCTGCCGGCATAGACGGCGAGCACCTGGCGACGCAGGTCCAGGCGCCAGATCTGGTGCATGCCAGCCATGGCGATGTACAAGTTGTCTCCGTTCAGCTGGAGGTCCCACGGCGAGCGCAGGTCCGTGCGCTTGGGTGGACCGGGCGGCAGGAGATGCTGCGCCAGGCGGCCGGTGCCGGCGATGGTCACCACGTCGCCCTGCGGCAGACCGATGCGCCGGATCGCGTGGTTGCCGGCATCGGCCACGAACACGCTGCGTGCCGTCGCGCGCAGCCCATGGGGGTCGCAAAAGCGCGCTGCGCCGGCGGGGCCGTCCAGGAAACCTGGCTCCTTGCCGCCGAAGGCATCGACGGCGTCCTCGCCGGGACGCAGACGGAGCACCCGGTGGTGGCCGGAGTCGGCGACGAAGAGGTTGTCGCCTTCGCCGAACGAAAGTCCGCCAGGATAGCGGAGGAGACCGCCTGCGACCGGGAGTTCCGCTTGCGGCGGCTGGGTGGCTGTGAGCTGTCCCGCAGCATCGACCCTTGAGATCTCCGGTCCCAGGATGCGCCGCAGTTCATCGACGGAGATCTCGCCCTCGTGGCGGCGAAAGATGCGCCCTTCGGGGTCGATGAAGACGAGCGTCGGCCAGGCCCGCACCGCGTAGGCCCGCCAGACGGCATAGGCGGGATCGTTCACGACCGGGTGCTGCAGGTCATCGCGGCGCATGGCGTCCTGGACGCGATCAGGCTCGCGCTCGCGGGTGAACTTCCCGCAGTGCACGCCGATCACCGCCAGATGTGGAGAGAATGCCGCCTCGGCCTGCCGCAACTGCGGCAGGATGTGATGGCAGTTGATTCAGCCGTATGTCCAAAAGTCGAGGATGACGACCTTGCCGCGCAGATCGGAAAGGCGCATGGCAGGGTGGCCGATCCACTCGAGCTCCGGTGGAAAATCAGGTGCGTGGACACGCACGCCGTCCGCCAACATTCGAATGACTCCCCCCTGCCATCATGCCCGAGCGACATGGGGGCGGCAAGCGATGGAATGCGCTCTTCTCGCGCTAGGCGCTGTGGCCGTTGCGTCGCACCCGGTCGACCAGAGCCGCGTCCAATCCGATGCGGAAGTCGCAGGCCTGCCAGAGGTCATAGTGGTACTGCGCGCCGTGCACGAGGTCGATGCGCACGCCTTCGTTCTTCGCCGCGTAGACGGCGGGCAGAAAGTCGCTGTCGCCGGTGACGAGGACGGCGCGCTCGATGCGGTGCTTGACCGAGAGTTGCACGAGGTCCACGCCGAGCTGGATGTCGACACGCTTTTGCACAAAGTTCGGCGATCCGTCATCGTTCACGCCGCGGCGCTCGAGCCGTCCCAGCCGGACTTCGAAGCACGGCAGGCTGCGTAGCGCCTCGAAGAAGCGCTCCTTGCCGGAGAAGCGCAGCTGCTCCTCCTGCGTCGGCGGGTTCCCCTGCCACGGCGGGCAGTGGTAGTAGTAGGTGCGCAGCGTCTCGTCGCTGCCGGCAAGGACCCGCGAAAACTCGGCGTAATCCAAACGCGCCATGCCATACTCGGTCGCCAGCACCTTGTCTAGGTAGCCGCCGTCGATGAAAATCGCGACGCGGCCCATGAGCATCCCTCTCTCGCAAAAATACCGGGGAGAGCCCGGTAGGCCTCTCCCCGCAATGAATACCCTCCTGGCATCGCGCACAGGCGCAACGGCAGGGCGTATGACTGAGGAGAATCTACCAGTGCGCACGAATCTTGTCAACCGGTGGCGGATGGCGTCGGCACCCGTCGCCCGCGGCTCACGCCAGCATACGCACAGGTTCGCCCTTCGGCTCAGCCGACGGCCAGGATGCCACGGTACACGAGGCTGCGAGCCGCGTCGACCGTGACGCTTTCACCTTCCTGCAGGATCCCGAGCGCCCCGGAGGCACCCACGATCACGGGCACTCCCAGGGAGAGGCCGACGATTGCCGCGTGTGAAGTGAGGCCGCCTTCCTCGACGACCACCGCAGCAGCTTGCGAGATCGCCTCCACCATCGATGCGTCCGTGTGGTGAGCCACCACGACGCTGCCCGCTGCGATGCGCGCCGTGTCGCCCGCCCGCGTGACGCGCACGACGCGTCCGCTTGCCCGGCCGTCCCCAATGCCGTGACCGCGCAGGGCCACGTTGCCCACGGTGTGGACGCGGATCAGGTTCGTCGTTCCCGGTACGCCCACCGGCACGCCAGCGGTGTAAACGAGCACGTCCCCCTCGCCGACGATGCCGGAACGGAGCGCGGCATCGATCGCCTGCGTCGCCACCTCGTCGCCGGACTTTCCGGGTGCGACGAGCAGGGGCTCCGCCCCCCAGACGAGCAGCGTC
>JAKAPV010000358.1 GCA_021806845.1 Bacillota bacterium
TTCGACCACCGCGTCCTCGACGGCGCGATCGCCAATCAGTACCTCGCGTCGGTGAGGCGCCGACTCGAGAGCATGGGACCAGAAACGGCGGTGTACTAGCATGCCTCTTGAACAGAAGGATCTCGGGCGGCGTCCGGAATGGCTGCGCGTCAAGCTGCCATCCGGGGGCAACTTCCAGCAGGTCCACCGCATGATGCGCGGCCACTCGCTGCACACGGTCTGCGAAGAGGCCCGCTGCCCGAACATCGGCGAGTGCTGGGACAACCGCACCGCGACGTTCATGATCCTCGGCCGGGTCTGCACCCGGCACTGCGGCTTCTGCGCCGTGCAGTCCGGACGGCCGACCGAGCTCGACCTGCTGGAGCCCGGCCGCGTGGCGCAGGTCGTCGCCGACATCGGGCTCCAGCATGTCGTCGTTACCTCGGTGGCCCGCGACGACCTCGAAGACGGCGGAGCCTCGGTCTTCGCCGCCACCATCCGCGCGATCCGCAAGGCGCGACCGGAATGCTCCGTCGAGGTGCTGATCCCCGACTTCCAGGGCAACTGGGACGCGCTGCAGCTCGTGATGGACGCCCATCCGGAGATCCTCAACCACAACATCGAAACGGTCGCCCGGCTTTCGGACCGCGTCCGCTCCAGGGCGAAGTACCCGCGATCGCTCGAGCTCTTGCGCAGGGCAAAGCTGATGGACAAGGCCGCGTTCACCAAGTCGAGCATCATGGTCGGGCTCGGCGAGGAGCGCGAGGAGATCGTGCAGGCCATGCGGGACCTGCGCGAGGTCGGCGTCGACATCGTCACGCTCGGGCAGTACCTCCGCCCGACCATGCACCACTTGCCGCTGCAGCGCTACTACACGCCAGACGAGTTCGACGAGCTGAAGGAGCAGGCCCTCGCGCTGGGCTTCGCGCACTGCGAATCCGGGCCGCTCGTCCGCTCGTCCTACCACGCACACACGCAGATTCCGGATGGACGAGTGCCGTCGATGCCGCTCGTCACGACACTCTGACCTCGAGTCCCCGGCGCCGGCGAGAGACTTCCTGCATACCGCGCGCACCGTCCCGCGCCATGCGGCGGCGACGGTGCGCGCACTGCGCCTAGGGAAGGCTGAGATGGAGGAGGACGCAAGATGGGCCGTCCGCATCCGCGCGTCGCAAAGCGCGCCACACTCTACGAAGGGCCGTTCACCGTGCTCCTGGACGAGCTTCGGGACGCGGGCCGCATCTACAGCCGCGCCTGGGTTCGCCATCCCGGAGCGGTCGTGCTGGTACCGCTGATCGGAGACGATGTGCTGCTCGTCCGGCAGTACCGCCATGCGACGGGGCAGGAGATCCTCGAGCTGCCCGCCGGCACGTGCGAGCCCGGGGAACCCGTAGAGGAGACAGCCCGCAGGGAACTGCAAGAGGAGTGCGGCTATCTGCCGCGGGCGCTGCGGCCGTTGCTGCAGGCCTATGCGGCGCCCGGATACTCCTCCGAGATCTATCACTTCTTCCTTGCCGAGGAGCTCGAGCCGTCGACCCTGCCGGGAGACGAGGATGAGGACATCGAGATCGTCCGCATGTCCCTGCGCGAGGCGCAGGACCGTGCGCACCGCGGTGAGATTGGCGACGCGAAGACGGCGCTCGGCCTGCTGCTCGCGCCGTGAAGCGCTATCTCGTCGACACCCACGTCCATCTGGGTGCGACGCAGCGCGGCGAGCCGATCAAGATCGGGGCGGGCCGCACCCTCACGCTCGAGAGCGTGATCGCGCGGCTGCCCGGGCGCGGAGTGGACGTCTGCGCCATCGTCGACCTCTGCACGGCGAGGGGCCTTGCGGAACTGGAGCGCGCACTGGCGGGCGGCCTCCTGCGAGAGGGGCCCGACGGAGCGCTCGTGACGGAGCAAGGGACCGCGATCATTCCGGCGCTGGAGGCGGAGGCGCGCCTGCCTGGCGCAGGCCCCTTCCATCTCCTTGCCTACGTGCCAGGGCTGGACGGAGCCCGCGCCTTGCAGGCGTTCTACGCCGCTGCCGTGAAGAACCCGAACCTTTCCACCCAGCGCCTGCACGCGTCGCCGGACGACCTGCGCACAGCGGCGCAAGCCGCCGGCGGGTTCCTCGCGATCGCGCACGCGTTCACGCCGCACCGCGGGCTCTTCGGCGTCGGACTGACCATACCAGACGCCTTCCGGAATCCCGAGGGACTCAGCCTCGAGCTCGGCCTCTCGGCCGACGTGGAGATCGCACGGCAGGTCGGCGCAGTCGGGACCGCGAGCCTCGTCGGAGGTTCCGATGCGCACGGGCCGGACACCATCGGGCGGGAGATGAACGCGGTGCGGGGCGAGGCTCCCGGCTTCACGCTGCTGCGGGCATTGCACGCGGGCAAGGCGGAGACGATCTACGGCATGAACCCGGCGTTCGGCAAGTACCACCGCACGTTCTGCCTCGTCTGCGAGGCACCGGTCGACGGGCCCCCGCCGCAGCTCGCCTGTCCGCGGGACCCCAGGCATCGCGTGGTTCCCGGCGTGCTGGAC
>JAKAPV010000359.1 GCA_021806845.1 Bacillota bacterium
CCGATCTGGCAGTGCCGATGCTCAGGGCGGTGAAGGCGGCGACGCTATGGTTGTCCAGCCAGACCTCGAGGCCGGTTACCGGCTGGTTCAATGTGCTGATAATCTCCACCAGTTTGGGGCCGGCGATTGTGGCAATGCTGATATTCCCGGAGAGGTGCTGGGCCGTATCGGTAATGGCCACGGCGTTGAGGACGGTTGTGCTCTGGTACTGCCGTCCCGTCGCGAGGGCCGTTAGGGCATTGGTCGAGTTATCGATTGCTCGCACCCGCATCAACTGGGCCCCGTTGTAGATGTAGAGCTGGCTCAGCCCGCACGGGGCCGTGGCCGGTTCCGCGAGGCTGTCGCCCGGAACAACGACCGGGAAGAGCGGCTGGCCATCGGGGCCATAGAGCGTCACCGGCACGTTGCCCTGGCCGTCGAGCTGGGGCGCCGCGGCCTTCCCCGTGCTGTCCGCGAACGGCGCGATCTGTCCGTTGGCATCCCGCGGCAGTGGCGCTGTGCTCATCGTTGCTGCTCCTTCCATGCCGCGTAGCGGGCCTGCAGTGCCGCCGCGTCAAAGCCGCCCCACTGCCGGGTGCGCACCCGGAACAGCGGCGCCACCCGTGCCGCCTGCTCGGCGTAGCGCCGGTACTGCTCCGGCACGTCGATGACGCCGTCGTGTGGCCGCAGCGGCACCCCATCCGGCGTGTCCAGCCCGGCCAGCGGGTCGTCCGTCGTGAGTTGCATGCCATCCCCCCGTCTCGGTCAGCGACGGGGCCGTCTTCCCACTCGGCCCCATCACTGGCCATTCCTGCTACTGGTTGTTGATGCCGTAGAGCGCGCCCTGCAGCAGCGGCAGGTAGAGCTTCAGCGCGCCGTAGGCCCGCACCTCCGCCTGCCACAAGGGGTTGCTCGAGGTCGGCGGGTAGTCGATCTCCACGTAGTCCTGCGGCCCGTCCCACTCCCACACCGTCGGGACGTCCGTCGGCACGTACCAGCCCGGCAGCTTCTTCTGCAGGAACAGCATCGTGCCCTGGGGCACCGTCGGGTGGACGATGATGGGCAGCTCCGTACCCGTCACCGGGTTGGTGAACCGCGCCACCCGGAAGTTGGCCGCCGCCTGCCCAACCTGGTCCTGGGTCAGGAGCACCTGGTAGGGCGCGCCCGCACCAAGCGTCAGCCCGGTGAGCTTGACCGACTCCTGGGCGTTGCAGTAGATCGCATCCGGGTCACCCCTGGCGCTGTTCCACAGCTTCTGCAGCACGCTCGTAATCGCCGCGACCGTGAGCGCGCCGCCAGCATTCACGAGCGTCGCGCCACTGCCACCCCACATCTGGGTGTAGATGCCGTTGTAGCTGAGGTCGTTACCGGACGCATCGGCCGCCGGCGCCGTCGTGCCCGCCGCCGGGATGCTCGTGACCGTCAAGGCGTCGCCATTCGTCAGCCAGGTCAGGCTGCCGCCGGGCAGTTGCCCGCTCGACCGGCTCGCCGCGACGTTGGCGCTGGCCACGAGGTAGTAGGTGCCGCCAGAGGTCGTCGAGAGGTAGAGGTTGAAGCCGATCACCGGCTGTCCCGCCGGGAAGACCGGCGCCCAGGTGATCGAGCCCGCCCCCGTGCCACCGACCGTCACGGATGTCGCCGCCGACGGCAGCGACTCGCCCATGCCGGTGATGGCGGTCTGCTTCGCGTAGTAGGTCGCCGCCGCGATGCTGCCGCCGCTGGCGTTGCCGGTCAAGGCCGGCTGGGGCGACGCGCCCACAGCTCCCGGCGCCTGCTCGGCCGCCGCTGCCGTCGCCGCCTGCCCGAACAGCAGCAGGTTCTCTTCCACCTGCATGACGGCACGCAGCAGGTTCGTCACCGCCAGCGCCTTCAAGTCGACGAAGCCCAGTCCGCTCCACTCCGACTCGAACGTCACGGTGTCACCCAGAGCAAGGCTCTTGTACGTCGCCGTCTTGTCCACCGTCGCGGTCGTGACGATGCTGGCCGCCGACCCTTCGGCGACGAGCCCCTGCAGGCCAGTGGTGTTGATGCCCGTGATGGTCTTGTACTCGACCTTCTTGCCCTTGCCCTTCACGCGGCTCGTAGCGTTGCGGATGGGCGTGAGCACCGGGAAGAGACTGTGGAGCGCTTCCAGGTTGTACGCCTGCAGGCCGGAGGCGATGTTCCAGGCCTTGCTGATGTCCGGACTGAGTGCGCCCTGCCCCGGCAGTGGCGCGACGGCGGCCTTGTAGGCCGCTAGGGTCTGCATGATCTCGGAAGGTGCTGCGGTTGCCATGTCCGTAGAGGATCCTTTGCTACTCCGGGCAGCCTCAGCGCTGCCCGTACATCTGCTTCAAGAGCTCGGCGTGGAACTGCGTCCGCTCCGCCTCCCCCATCTGGGCGACGAGCTTCGCCGCCGCGGTCTTCGCCGCCATTGCCGCCGGCGGCTGCCCGTCCGCATAGAGGCGATCGGGATCGAGCCCCAAGCCTTTCTCGACGACGGTTGCCACACCCTTGGGAGGCGCCGCCAGGTCCTTGACACGCT
>JAKAPV010000360.1 GCA_021806845.1 Bacillota bacterium
CCGACGTCCCCGAGGAACCCGTGCGCCGAGAGGCCCCCCGCGAGGATCAGCAGGGCAGCGAGGGCGCCGAGGACGAGAGAGCTGCGGACGCGGACCAATGCAGCCCCATCCGTCGGGACGGATGGGGCTGCGTTTGGCTCTGGCTTACCCCTCACCGGCGGCGAGGCGCTCGCGCACTTCGCGGCGCAGCACCTTGCCGGTCGCGCCGATCGGAAGTTCCGGCCAGATGAAGATGCGGCGCGGCCGCTTGTAGTCGGCGAGGCTTTCGTTGCAGAGTTCCTGCAGCGCAGCGGCGTCGACCTCCTGGCCCTCGCGCGGCGACACGACGGCGACGACCTCTTCGCCGCGCCGGGCGTCGTGCAGGCCCACGACGGCCGCCATGGCGACCGCCGGGTGGCGGGTCAGTACGCCTTCCACCTCCGTCGGGTAGACGTTCTCTCCGCTCGTGATGATCATGTCGGTCTTGCGGTCCACGAGGAAGAGGTATCCGTCCTGGTCCCGGTAGGCGAGGTCGCCGACGCCCAGGTAGGGCCCGCGGAAGGCGTGCGCGGTTGCCTCGGGATCCTTGTAGTAGGCGGTCATCAGCGTCGGGCCGGCGCAGTGGAGCTCCCCCACCTCGCCCTGCAACACCTCGTTGCCGTCTTCACCGAAGATCCGGACGTCCTGCGCGAGCGACGGCATGCCGATGGAGCCGATCACCCCGCCGGCCCGGTGCTTGATCGCGGTCACGGCGCCGAGCTCCGTCGCGCCGTAGATGTCGGCCAGCACGGCGCGCGGGAAGCCATTGAGAATGCGGTCGCGCAGCGTCGTCTGGAGCGGAGCGGAACTCGTGATGATGACGCGCAGCTGCTCGGGGTCGACGAGACCCTTCTCGGACGCGTCGGCGAGGAAGGTCAGCAGGGTGGGCACGAACATCGAGTAGGTCGCGCGGTGGCGGTTGATCTCCTCGACGACGTGCACGGGATGGAACACCTTGTGGTGGTAGAGCGCGATTGTCGCGCCGAGTGCGAGCGAGAGCGACACGAGCCAGAGCGAGTTGACGTGAAACATCGGCAGGATGGCGAGTCCGGTGTCTTCCGGCGTGATGCCGAGGTCCGTCGCGAGCAGGAGCGCGATCATCAGATTGCTGCGCTGCGAGCGCATGGCGCCCTTCGGCTTGCCGGTCGTGCCGGACGTGTAGACGAGGACCCAGGGATCCTCCTCGCCCACCTCGATATGCGGGTCGGTCTTGGGCTGCTGGTCGCGCAGCGCTGCGTAGAGGGGGATGCCCTCCGGCCCGGGCTCTACCGTCAGCACCTTCTGCAAGGCGCCGCTCGGCTTCAGCCCCGCGGCGAAGGCGGCCTGCAGGAGAGGTCCGTAGCCGACGAGCAGGCGGCTGTCGGAGTGGCCCAGCACATATGCCATCTCCTGCGGCGCGAGGCGCAGGTTGATCGGGACGGCGACCGCGCCCATGCGCGCGCAGGCGAAGTAGAGCTCCGCGTATTCCAGCGAGTTCGGGAGAAGGATCGCTACGTGGTCGCCCTTTGAGATCCCCAGCGCCAGCAGGAGGTTCGCCGCCTGGTTGACGCGGTCGTTGAGCTGGCCGTACGTAAGCCGATCCTCGTCAAAGACAAGCGCCGTCTTGTCCCTGTAGCGCAGCGCGTTCGTCGCGAGCGCCTCGCCCATCGTGAGCATTCGACATCCCCTTTTTGCGGCTGCATAGCGGATGATTGCCCGTGCTGTTTCGCCGCTGAATGCTCCGACACCTTGTCGCCGCACAGCAATGGCAAGGCGGGCGGCGGCAGTGTGCCGCCGCCCGCCGGAGCGCGCATCAGAACTTCTCGGCGACGGCCTTCATCTGCATGAACAGCAGTAGGTAGTCGGGGCTGCCGGTCTTGGAGTCCGTGCCGGACATGTTGAACCCGCCGAACGGGTGCGCGCCGACGACGGCGCCCGTGCACTTGCGGTTGAAGTAGAGGTTGCCCACGTGGAACTCGTAGCGCGCCCGCTCCATGCGGTCGCGGCGGGCGGTGTAGAGCGAGCCCGTGAGGCCGTACTCCGTGCCGTTTGCGATCTCGAGCGCGTGGTCGAAGTCGCGCGCGCGGATCATCGACAGGACCGGCCCGAAGATCTCCTCCTGCCCGAGCTCGGAGTCGGGATCGACATCGCCGAACACCGTTGGCTGGATGAAGTGGCCGCCGTCCGCAGCCTTCTCGCCGCCCGCGAGCAGCTGGTACCGCTGCTTGCCCTGGTCGATGTAGCCGAGGATCTTGCGCTCCGCGGACGCGTCGATCACCGGACCGACGATGTTCTGCGGGTCGCTCGCGAGGCCGATCGTCAGCTTGCGGGTGCGCTCCGCGACCAGTTTCGCGACCTCGTCGTAGACGGCGTCGACCACGATGGCGCGCGAGCAGGCGGAGCACTTCTGGCCCTGGAAGCCGAACGCGGAGGTGACGATGCCTTCGGCGGCAGCCTCTATGTCGGCGGTCTCGTCGACGACGATGGCGTCCTTGCCGCCCATCT
>JAKAPV010000361.1 GCA_021806845.1 Bacillota bacterium
CGGAGAGACCTACGTCGTGTGCTACAACCCCAAGGAGGCGGAGCACGACCGCAGGCGTCGCCACGAGATCGTCTTCCGGCTGCGCGAGCGCCTGGCCGAGAACCCCTCGGGCTCCTCGCTGCTGCGAAACACCTCGTTCCGCGGCTACGTCCGGCTGAAGGGCGCTGCTGTGGAGATCGACGAGGCCAAGATCCAGGCGGCCGAGCGCTACGACGGGAAGTATGTCCTGCGCTCCAATGCGAGCCTCAGCCACGAGGACATGGCACGCGCCTATCGGCAGCTCCACCAGATCGAGCGGGCCTTCCGGGACCTCAAGGGCCCCTTGGAGTTGCGACCGATCCGCCACTTCACCGACCGGCGGATCCGCGGCCACGTGATGGTCTGCTTCCTCGCCTACGCGCTCGAAATGGCCCTGCGCCAGGCTCTCACCGGTGAGAAGGGCGCTGTCTTGGCCGAAGCCGAGTACCACGACATCATGCGCGATCTGGCTGCGACAACGGTGGCGACCATCGCCGGCGAACGCCGCGTCTACAAGGTGCGCTCGCCCCTCGCCGGCAGGGCGCACGAGGCCTACGCCGCGCTTGGGATGCGGCCGCCGAACAAGGTTCTCGAGGCACCGGATGACGACCCGAAGGCCTCACGGCAGGGCGAGGTGTAATGGCCGCTTATGGTGGCGGCGGTCAAGCCTCTATCGAGAGAACCTTTTGCGGAAGCCCGAGCGGTTAGGAGTTTAGCCTTGGGAGGTCGAGCGGCCGCACGGGTTCGTCGGTCCTCTGGCCAGCAGGTATGCGGTGCCGCGCCGACGAGCTAGCCCGCCTGGTCAAGCGTCGGCATGAGACGAGCCCACTCTACGCTCACCGGATACGGACAGGCTTCACGTTCCACCTTACGGATCTTGGCCTGATACTTGCGTTGATCGACTTCTGTGGCCGGACGCTGCTCCCGCATCAACGTCCACGCGGCGATCACTAGCTTACGCGCCGTAGCAACGGCTGCCCTGCTATGCCCATGAATCTCCCTCAGATGTTGGTAGTACGTGAAGAAGGGCCCCTTGCCCGAACGGATGATCGACCTCACGGCCTCGACGGCGTATTTTCTGACGAGCGAAGGACCGTGGCGGCTGATGTGCCCGTTGTGATTCGTCTCACCAGACTGGAAGACCGTCGGATCGAAGCCGACGTAACGCGTAACTTGCTTCTTCGTTGCGAAGCGTGCGGGATCGCCGATGGTAGCCCAGACAACCGCAGCAGTAAGGCGACCGATGCCCTGCAGGCTCAGAACCGCCTGGAACATGGCGTCGTCCTTGAGCATCGCCTCGATCTCCGCGAGGATGGCCTGAGCCTCCTCCTCGGCTTCCCGGGACTTCCGCATGGCGCTCGCGACGACGACCTGCGTGGCCCTGGGTAGAGTGGAGAAGGCCTCACCGAGTCCCGTGATTGGGTCCTTACCCCGTGGCAGTACGACCCCAACGGCCAGGAGCGCCATCTTCGCACGGTTGCGCATGGCGACCTCCTGTCGGACGAGTGAGTCGCGGTAGTTGAGGAGCTGGCGCACCTCTCGGACCATCTGGGGCGGTACCCACACCTGCGGAACAGTGCCAAGCATTAGCATCCCGGCCATGCGTTCGACGTCGACCTTATCCGTGTGACGTCCGCTGCCGTAACGCTTGAGCTCCAGTGGATTGGCGACTACCACGTCCTTCGCCAGCGGCGAGAGGATATCGTAGAGGGCGAAGGCGCCTCCGGTGGCCTCGAAGACCACTCTGGTCTCCGAGTCGACGTGCTTGCGGGCGAGATCTCTCCACTGCTCGCGCCCGTTGGCGTACCGGAAGCGCCGTGCCTTTTCACCAGGATGCTCTTGGTACCCGTAGATGTACTCCTTGTGCAGATCCAGGGCCAGAATCCCGGCCAAAGCGCATCCCTCCCATATGAGATAGTCCGCGAGCGCAGGCAGGGCTTGCGAGCGTTGCATCCACTTATTCGAGCCTACGGCCGAAGCCGAGCCCACATGGGCGATACGCAGGAGGGGGCCGAACCAAACAACAAATCGGGCCCTGAGCCCATGGCCATTATCGGCGCACCCTCCGCCCTGCGCTCGTTGCCCCGATTCGCCCATATCTATGGGCGAATCATTGGCCGCGGGAGAGGACTGTACCTCTGGGTCCCGCTGGCGGCTTGACCGCTGCCACCATGCTAACAACAAACTTTGAGAGGCCCCTCTATGCCGCTCGCAGAGCGGATCCTGCAACGGAGGCCGTCAAACTCGAGTCAGGGCTGAAGACCCTGGGCGGCTTTCCCTGTTGCTGGGGGTGATCCGTCGTGGCGCCAACTACCGACTCATTCGCGCGTCGATCCAGGCGAACTGCTCAGGCGACTTGAGGAAGGAGTCAAGAGCGTCATGTCCTCGGAGGGCTGGCGCAGCTTCCTCGCGGCGCAGGCGAGGTTCCATCACTACTCGCCGGGGAACGTGCTGCTCATCTTGTCGCAGAACCCGCACGCCA
>JAKAPV010000362.1 GCA_021806845.1 Bacillota bacterium
TCCGATCTCAGAAAGGAATAAATGCGGTCGACCGCCCGGCTGGGCGCCGACTCGGTCCAGAACCAGGCCTCCGCGACCTCCTCGTAGAGGGGACCGCGCTCGCGGCGCAGTTCCTGCAGGCGCTGGACGGGATCCGGTTCGAGCACCGGACGTCCCCTACCGCCGCGCAGGCGCCCGAGCAGTTGGCCGTCGCGCGCCGTGAGGCCGATCACGCGCACGCCGCGCAGCAGCTGGCGGTTCTCCGGGCGCAGGATCGTGCCGCCGCCCGTCGATACCACTCGTCTCTCTCCAGAGAGCGCCTCGGCGAGCACCCGCGACTCCTCTTCCCGAAAGCGTGCGTGGCCAAGGCTCGCGAACAGTTCCCCCGCGGGCTTGCCGTGCCGCTGCTGCAGGAGATGGTCTGTGTCGACGAAATCGAAGTGCAGGCGCTCTGCAAGCTCCCGCCCAATGCGCGTCTTGCCGGCCCCGGGAAGTCCCACGAGCGCGACGATCACGGCTGCAACCTCTCCGCGTAGTGACGCAGGGCCGCAGCCGTGTCGCCTATCGAGTCGCCGCCGAATTTCTCGAGGAAGAGGTCCGCGAGCTCCAGCGCCATGACCGCCTCGAGCACAACCCCTGCGGCTGGGACGGCCGTGATGTCAGAACGTTCCACCTGCGCGAGGAAGGGCTCCTTGCTGTCGATGTCCACCGAGCGCAACGGCCGGCGCAGGGAACTGAGAGGCTTCATCGCGGCGCGCGCGACCAGCGGCTGCCCGTTCGTGACGCCTCCCTCGCTGCCCCCTGCCCGGTTGGTCGGCCGGGCGTAGCGCCCTTCCTCGTAGAGGATCTCGTCGTGCACCGCGGAGCCGGACTGGCCGGCGGACCAGAACGCCGCCCCGATCTCCACGCCCTTGATCGCCGGGATCGCCATGAAGGCCTGTGCGAGGCGGCCGTCAATTTTGCGGTCCCACTGGACGTGGGAGCCGAGCCCGACCGGGAGTCCCGTCGCGATCACCTCGACGACCCCGCCGAGCGTGTCGCCGTGCAGCTGGGCCTCGTCGATCGCCCGCATCATTCGCTCGGCGGCGGCGGGGTCGGCGCAGCGTACGGGCGAGCGGTCGATCTCACCCGCGTCGAGACGTTCCGGCGGGAGCGCCTCCACACCGCCAAGCGCGACGACATGCGAGAGGATCTGGATGCCGAAAGCCCCGAGGAACGTGCGAGCGATCGCGCCGAGCGCCACGCGCATCGCCGTCTCCCGCGCCGATGCCCGCTCCAGGATGTCGCGCGCGTCCTGGCGATCGTACTTCTGCGCGCCGGCGAGATCTGCATGCCCCGGGCGCGGCCGCGTGAACGGTCGCCCGGCCGGCTCCCCCTCGGGCGCCATGCGGTCCAGCCAGTTGGCGTGGTCGCGGTTGCGAATCAGGATGGCGATGGGCGATCCGATCGTCTCGCCGAAGCGAACTCCAGCCAGCCATTCGATCTCGTCCCGTTCGATCTTCATCCGCATGCCGCGCCCGTAGCCGCCCTGCCTGCGCGCAAGTTCAGCGTCGACCTGCTCCTTGGCGAGGCGCAGGCCCGCCGGCATTCCTTCGATGATGCCGACGAGCGCCGGACCGTGCGATTCCCCTGCCGTCAGATAGCGCAATCCCTATTCCCCCTTCACCGCGAGATCGGTCAGCATCGCTGCCTCGAGCGCGGCCGACATCGCCCTGTGCGGCGGCACCTCGCCGTACCAGAGGCGCCAGGCCAGCATGGCCTGCGCCAGCAGCATGCCGCCGCCGCCGAGCACCCTGCACCCCCGCCGGGACGCGGCCCGCTGCAGCTCGGTCCGCCGGTAGATGAGGTCGTAGATGACGATGCCTTCCGGAATGTCCTGCTCCGCGAGCGGCGTCTCCCCGGCAACGCTGCCGAGCGTCGTCGCATTGACAATGAGGTCGACGGGGCGCGCGTTCGTCCGCGCAGCCCAGTCGAGCAGGTGTGCGCCGAACGTGAGAGAGAAGCGGCGCAACCTTTCGCGGCTCCGTCCCGCCACGAAGGTCTCGCAGCCTTCCCGTTGCAGCGCGGCGCAGACCGCCAGCGCGGCGCCGCCGGTGCCGAGCACGAGCGCGGTGCGCAGCGGCCGCCCGAGCGCTGCGAGCGGCTGCCAGAAGCCGGCCGCATCGGTGTTGTGGCCGACCCAGCCGTCGTCCGCACGGACCAGCACATTGACGGCGCCGATGCGGCGCGCCCACGGGTCCAGGCGAGTGCAAAGCAAGGCGGCCGCCTCTTTGTGCGGCGTCGTCACGTTGACCCCCCGCACCCCGAGCACATGGGCGCCGCGCATGGCGATGTGCAGGTCCTCCGCCGAGACGGGCCAGAGCATGTACTGGCCTTGCCGGCCGCTCTCCCGCAGCGCGGCTCCGATGATCGCCGGAGAGTAGGACTTGTCTATCTCCTGGCCCAGCAGGCCAAGCAGCTCCACCGCCACACCCCGTTGTACGTCGCGTTATGCTTCCCGGGACCAAGCCTCAGAGATCGG
>JAKAPV010000070.1 GCA_021806845.1 Bacillota bacterium
ATACGCCGGCCTCCTCCTGCCGCTCGCGCTCACCGCGTGGCTGATCGCGCTGCCCGGGCGCCGCCTTGGCCCCTACTGGGAACTCCTGTGGCCCGCCGCGGCGGCGGTCACGCTCGTTCCGATGATGAGCCCGCGCCCGCAGCTCTTCTCCTACGCCCTGTTCGCCTTCGCCCTCTATGCGGTGGAGCGCTGGCGCGGCGGCGATGGACGCCTGCTCTGGCCGGCTGCCCTCACGAGCATCGTGTGGACGAACGTCCACGGCTCGGCCGTACTGCTGCCGCTCGTCCTCTTTCTCGAGATCCTCTTCGCGCAGAGGGCCCGGCGCAGGCAACTCCTCTGGCCGCTGGTCGTTTCGGTCGCACTGCTCATGGCGCACCCGAGCGGCTTCTCCGGCACCGTCTCGAACCTCGCGCATGTCGGTTCCACAAGCAACGTAAACGTGATCGCGGAGTGGGGCTCGCCCAACTTCCACTCCCCCTGGGCCTGGCCGGAGCTTGCGGCGATGCTGCTGGGTCTCATGCTCCTCGCGCCCGCGCTCTATCGCGCGCGGCGCTACGCGGACCTCATCCTCTTGACCGGGTCGACGCTCGCGATGCTCTACGCCGTGCGCTTCACCCCGTATCTCATGCTGGTGCTGGCCATGCGCGGCGCGGAGTACGTGTCCGGGCGCGTGACGCTGCGCGGCGTCGCTAGCGAGGCGGCGGCCGCGGGCCGCTCCGCGCTGCTCGGCTGCCTCATGGTGGTCGGCCTTGGCATCGCCTACGCGCGCCTGCCGGTCTTCCCTGCGCGCTATCCCCTGAAGGCGTTCGCCTGGCTTCAGGCGCGCCACGCCCAAAATGTCTTCAACTGGTACTCCATCGGCTCCAGCCTCGAGCCGTTCGGCATCCGTCCGTACCTCGACGGCCGCGACAACCTCTGGCTGCAGCGCAGCTGGTGGCCGCAGTACATCGCCGTCAGCTACGGCGGGGAATCCGTGCTGACCTATCTGCACCGCTTCGACCCGAGCGCGCGCTACGTGCTCTGGTATGTCGACTCGCCGGTCGCCCTGACGCTCGACGCATCGCACAACTGGCGCCGCGTCGTCACGGACCCGAATACGGCCGATCCGCAATACGCGACCTTCGGCGCCTATGCGGTATGGGAGCGGGTGGGCAAGTAGTTCTCTACTGTCGCCGGTTAGGCAGGATATTTTGCTATTTTGTCGTACTTTCTTGCGTTAGATCTAGGAGGCGAGACGATGCGCACCACGCTTCGGGAGTGGCGCCAGCGCCGCGGTCTGACCCAGCAGCAGCTTGCGGAGCGCGCAGGGGTCACGCGACAGACGATCGGGGGACTGGAGGCTGGGCTGTACGGACCGGGGGTCGACGTGGCCCTGCGCCTTGCGCGCACCCTCGGCTGCAGCGTTGAGGACCTCTTCATGCTCCCCGACGACTCCGATCTCTCCGCACCTCTGCTTGGCGAGCGAGGCGCCGATGGCCGGGTCGCGCTCGCGCAGCTCGGCGGGCGCACCGTGGCGCGCTCTCTCCAGGGACTTGGGCAGCCGGCAGCGGCCCACGGGATCGCGGCGTCCGCCGGAGCGGGCGAGATGGTGCGCGTTCATCGCTTCGAGGGCGTCGGCCCGGCCCTCTTCCTCGCAGGCTGCGATCCGGCCCTGGGCCTCCTCTGCGGCCACATCGACCGTTCCTCCGGCAGCATGGAAGCGCGCTGGTGGAACGCAGGCAACCGGGAGGCACTCTCCCAGCTGCAGCGCGGCGCAGTGCACGCATCAGCGGTGCACCATGCGGCGGAGGCGGCGAGCGCCCAGCCGGGCATCGCCCGCTTCCGACTCGGCAACTGGCAGATGGGATTCATCACGCGGGCCGGAAATCCACAGCGCATCTTCTCGGCCGTGGATCTGTCGCGCCCGGGTGTGACACTCGTGAACCGCGAGCCGGGAGCAGGGGCCAGGGACCTGCTCGACCGCCTCCTGGCCTCCGCGGGGATCGCCACTTCGCATCTCCAGGGTTACGGCCGCGAGCTCGCGGGCCATCGCCAGATCGCCCAGGCGGTCGCCTTCGGAGCCGCGGACGTCGGGGTCGGACACGAGGGCGCCGCCGCCGAGTACGGACTTGGCTTCGTGCCGATCGCAGAGGAGTCGTGCGACCTCCTGCTGGCCGCAGAGAACCTCGTGGCGAGGGAGGCGCAGGTACTGCTCGAGACACTGCGCTCTGGCGCCTTCCGCTGGGACCTCGCGGCCTTTGGACCGTACGACACCCGCAGAACGGGGGATCGCATTGCGTAAGCCATGGTCTTTGTCCTTCGCCGGCCTCCTCTGCGGCGCGCTTGCGCTCAGTGCCTCGGCGTGCGGAACCGTGCCTTCCCAGCAGGGGCCGGCGACCAACACCGGCAAGGTGCAGGTGCTGTACGCGGGGTCGCTTGTGGACGTCATGGAGAATGCGATCGGCCCGGCCTTCCACAAGGCGACGGGCTACACGCTCGAAGGCGTCGCCGGCGGCTCCACCGAGCTCGCGAGCGAGATCACGGGACGCCTGCGCCAGGGAGATGTCTTCATCAGCGCCGCCCCCTCCGTCAACGCCTCGCTCGAGGGCCCGGCGAACGGCCGCTGGGCTTCCTGGTACATCACCTTCGCCCAGGCCCCGCTCGTGATCGGCTACAACCCGCAGAGCAGCTTCGCGCGGGCCCTGCAGACGCAGCCCTGGTACGCGGTCATGGAGCAGCCCGGCTTTCGGCTTGGCCGCACCGACCCAAAGCTGGACCCGAAGGGCCTCCTGACACTGCGGGCGGTTGACGCGGCCGCGTCGTACTACCACCAGCCGAACCTCGCCCAGCGCATCCTGGGAGGAGAGGAAAACCCTTCGCAGGTCTTCCCGGAGGAGGACCTCCTCGGACGCCTCCAAGCCGGGCAGCTGGACGCAGGCTTCTTTTACGCGAACGAGGCCGTGCAGGCGCACCTTCCGATCATCCGGCTGCCGAAGGCGCTGCACTTCGCCGCGACCTTCACCGTGACGGTCTTGCGGGGCGCGCCGCATGCCGCCGCCGCAAAGGCGTTCGTCGGCTTCCTCCTCGGCAGGGCGGGGCAGGCGCTGCTGCGCAAGGACGGCCTCACGATCGTTCCCTACGCGGTGAACGGATCTGCGGCCGCGAGCATGCCGGTCCGCCAGTGGCAGGCCCTCAATCCCTGAGATGATGAAGTCGTCTTTCAAAGGCCCGCTGCCCTGGCTTGGTGGGCTCTTGGCCGCGTATCTCGCGGCGCCGCTCGTCGCCCTGGCCTTCGCGGCGGGACCCCATGCCATCACAGGCCTGCACGAGCCGGGCCTTTGGTCCGCAACTGCGATATCCGCCTTGGCGGCGACGCTGTCCGCCGCCCTGATCGGTCTCTTCGGCATTCCGCTCGGGTATCTGCTGGCGAGGGGTCGGAGCCGCTGGCTGCGCTTCCTGGAGGTGCTCGTGCAGCTGCCGCTCGCGATCCCGCCGCTCGCCAGCGGGATTCTCCTGCTGCTGCTGGTCGGACCCTATACCCCGATTGGCCAGCTCACGGGCGGCGCGCTGACCGACTCCTTCGCCGGCATCGTGATCGCGCAAACCTTCGTTGCGGCTCCCTTCATGGTCATTGCGGCAAGGTCGGCGTTCGCCGCGGTCGACCCGGCACTTGACGGGGTCGCGGCAACGCTCGGCGTCCGGGCGCTGCCGCGTTTCCTGCGCGTGGACCTGCCGCTCGCCTGGCAAGGTATCTTTGCCGGCGCCTTGCTCGCCTGGGTCCGCGCCTTCGGGGAATTCGGCGCAACCGTCATGGTCGCGTACCACCCCTATTCGCTGCCCGTCTACACCTTCGTGCAGTTCGGCAGCGCTGGTCTCGTGACCGCCCTGCCGCCGGTTGTGGCTGCCCTCGGGGCCGCACTGCTCTTCCTGCTCGCGAGCAGCTTCGCCGCATACCGGCCCCGCCACCGGTCCCCGACGCCGCCGGACGGGCTGTACGCGGCCCCCGCAGCGGCGGCGCAGGAGCCGCTCGCGCTGTCCTTCGATCTCTTTCGGCGCCTGGAGAGTTTCGAACTGCGCGTCGCATACCGGGGGGAGGGGAGGAGGCTCGTTCTCGTCGGACCATCTGGATCCGGCAAGTCCCTCACCCTGCGACTGCTCGCGGGCCTCGAGCCGCCGGACGCCGCCCGTGTGATGCTCGGAGGCGCCGCACTGGACCCGGTGTCGCCGGAAGCGCGCCAGATCGGCTACGTACCGCAGGACTACGGCCTCTTCCCGCATCTCACCGTCTGGCAGCAGGCCACGTTCGGTGTGGGCACCGACCCGTCTCTCGCCATGCACTGGCTGCGGCGGCTCGGCATTGGCGACCTGCGCGATCGTCTCCCCGCCGAGCTCTCCGGCGGCCAGCGCCAGCGCGTCGCCCTTGCGCGCGCTCTAGCGCGCGCCCCGCGGCTCCTTCTGCTGGACGAACCGTTTTCGGCCCTGGACGCTCCGGAGCGGGAGCGCCTGCGCCGAGAGCTGCGCACAGTGCAACGCGAAGCGGGGGTCACGACCGTGGTTGTGACCCATGACCCCCAGGACGCCCGCATGCTTGCCGACGAGATCCTCGTGCTGTCGCAAGGGCGGATCCTGCAGGAGGGCGCCGCAAGCGCGGTGCTGCGCCAGCCCGCGACGGCGGCCGCCGCAGCGCTGCTTGGGGTCGCGAACGTATTTTCTGGTCTCATCGCGACGGAGGGACATGTCGCTTTGGGGGCGTTCTTGCTGAAGGCGAACACGGCGGGACGCAGCCCCGGCACGCAGGTCGTGTGCCATATTCCGCCCGCCGCGGTGCGGATGGTGGACTCCGGAGGCGTGGAGGCGTTCTTGGTGGACGCCTATGAAACGGATGGCGGCATCCGCTGCGATTTGCGCATCGGGGACCTCGAGCTCGCGGCGCAACCCGATGCCGCCCCTCCGGCAGGGAGCTATTGCCGCATCGCGATCCCCCCGGAGAGCGTCCGGCTCTGGCAGGCCGTCTAAGCGGCCACAGCGCGGGTTCCCGCGCTATCCCTGCGCGCTGCGGTCACCCGCCCGCAGCGGCGGGAGGTGGCTGAATTGGGCAAAGATTTCGGGGAACTGACGGGCAGCGTTCACCGGCCGCATGTCTGCGGCCCGGACGAACGCGTGCTCCGTGTAGCCCTCGGCGAGCAGTACGCCATCCTGCTCCAGGCGGTACTCGCAGCGCAGCCGGGTAGGCGAGATGCGTGCGGACGTGACGATGTCGATCTCGTCGTCATACCCGTAAGGGCGGTGATATCGGCAGGCGGCCGACAGCACCGGCAGCAGAAGTCCCTGCCCCTCGATCTCCCGGTAGGCGGTGCCGGATTGGCGCAAGAGCTCCGTGCGGCCCTGCGTGAACCAATCGAAATAGTTGGCGTAATAGACGATACCCATGCGATCGACTTCCCCGTAGCGCACGCGCAGCGGGATCCTCCATTCGGTGACCAATGGCGCTTCCTCCCGTATTGGCGTCGTCCCTTCACGCATTCGCCGCAGGTTGGGGGAGGTCCCTTCAGGTAAATTGGCATGGGTACCAGGTTGCAGAGGATTTTACCCGTGCCATGCAGAATTTGAGCACAAACATACGCGCCGCGCCGGAGCGCCGGGGCGCGGCGCATCGTGAGTTGGGGGGGACGCCGGTGCGCGTGCGCACCGCCGTGCAGCGCAAATCGGGAACTCGCCACCGGAGTGGCTGGTCGTCATTTCGCTATGACCTGCTGCTGTTGCTCGCCCTCTTGCTCGTGCTGACCGCGCTGCCCCTTCGGGCGGGTGCCTTCTTGCCGCTCGCGAGCCTGATCGTGATGGGAGTCGGCATCGGATCGGGCCGGCGCATCAGCGTCGCCTTCGCGCTCGTCACCATGATCGCGGAGGCGATCCGCGTCCATCCGGGATTCTCCTGGAACGGCTTGATCATCCTCGTCACGCCCTTGCTGGCAGGCCTCTCCGGCGGCTACGCCGGGCAGCGCCTGCGCGAGGCGCGCCTCTCGGCCGAGCGGGCGGCGCGTCGGGCGGAACTGCTCTCCGTCGCCATGATGCGGCTGCCCGCACTCGACTCGACACGCGCGATCTACCGGGAGCTGCCCCGCCTGCTCTCAGAGATTCTGGGCTTTACCCACGCTGACGTTCTTGCTCCCACGCCGGACGAGGCGTCCTTGTCGGTGATGACCTCGTTCGGCTGGACGCCGCCGCCCGGCAGTCGGGTTCCGCTGCGCTCGGTGACCGGACGCGCCTACCTGCAAAGGCAGATGCAGCATGTGGCCAACGTGGCGGACGACCCCGACTTCGTCGAGGGCGCCGGACTCGGGCATATGCACAGCGAACTCGCCCTGCCCATCTTCGCGGGCGGTGCGGTCGTCGCTGTGCTGAACCTCGAGCGCGCGGAGCGCGGCGCGTTTGCCCCGGAGGAGATCGCTTCTCTGCAGGCGCTCGTACAGGCAGTCGGGCATGCCGTCGAACGCGTCTCGCACCTTGAGGAGGCGCGCGAGGTCGCCTACTCCCAGGACTTCCTGCTCGACTTCTCCCGACAGCTGGCGGACGCAGGGCCGCCGGAGTCTCTCGCGCGCCGTGCCTTGATGCTCCTCCTGCCGCGCCTTGAGGCCGACGCCGGACGGCTCTGGCAGCCCGGCGGACACGAGATGCGGCTGATCGCCGAGCTGTTCGATGGCCAGAGGCCGCCTGCCGGCGAACTAGAAGCGCTCGACGTACCCGGCGATGCGGTGTTCGCGGCCGACGCGGCCGAAAGTCCCCACGTCAGTTCAGCACAGCGCACCCAGGGGCTGCGCTCGTTCGCGCTGGCGCCGATGCGTGAGGCGGATGGGCGGCTGCACGCGGTACTGGAGGTCCTCTATTACCGGCAGCCTTCCTCCTTCCCTCCGGCCCAGCGCCAGATGCTCCTGCGCGCAGTGGAGCGCCTCAGCCAGGCGCTGCAGCAGGCATGGCTCACGATGCGGCTCGCGAATCTTCTGGATGCGTTGCACGGGCTTGGATCGATCGGGGACGCCGCGCGACTGCCGGATCTCGCGCTCGCGACCGCCCTGCACCTCATCCCGGGCACGGATGCCGCGTCGCTGCTCGTGGTGGAGGACGGGGTGCTGCGCCTCGCCGCCCACCTCGGCTACGGAGCCGCCGGCGCGCCGCATTGGGCGATCCGTACGCAGCTCGACGCGGAGCGATGGTATGGCGGGGACGAGACGCAACTGCTGCGGGCGACGCCGCACCTCCTCGAAGGGGAGCTGCTCGGCGGCGGCATGGAACTGCGCAGCAGCCTGTGCATACCGCTCGTGCACGACAAGCATCTGGTCGGCCTCCTGAGCCTCGATAGCCTGTCCCGCACGGACGCCTTCTCGCAGGTCTCGCTCTCACTCGCAGAGACGTTTGGGATGCAGCTTTCCGTACTGCTCGTCCAGGTGAGCCGGCGGCGCACGCTGGAACGGGTCGCCCGCACGGATTCGCTGACGGGCCTCTCTAACCGCCGTTGCTTCGACGAGCGCCTTGCCGAGGAGTGGCAAGCGGCGCAGCGCTACGGCCACCCCGTGTCTCTGGTGATCATCGATCTCGTGGGCTTCAAGAGCGTGAACGACCAGTTCGGCCACCAGGCGGGCGACGAGGCCCTGGTATCGGTCGCACGCAGCATGGAGGGCGTGCGACGTGAAGGGGACACCATCTTCCGCTGGGGCGGCGACGAGTTTGCGATCATCCTCTCCCACGCGGACCTCGCGGGCGCGCAGACTGCTGCCCTGCGCTACCTGAAGGCGATCGAGTCCGCCCGCGTGCCCGCTCCCGACACCACGGAAGTGCACGTGAGCGCGAACCTCGGAGTGGCGAGCGCTCCGAGCGATGGTGACAGCGTACAGGCCCTGATCAAGGTCGCCGACGACCGCGTCTTCGAAGCGAAGCGCACGAAGACTCCGATGGCGCCGATGGCCGACGAGTGAACCGGCCTTCGCCAATTAGAGCAGCCCGAGGAATGACTGTCCATCGGGTCCTACCGATGGAACCAGTCGGTCCGACCAGTCTTGCCAAGGCGCGGTTTCGCCTGCTGCGTCTGCCCCCCAGGCAGGGATTGGCCAGGCCCATGGCGCATCTTTGCCACTCGTAACATGCTGCAGGGAGGAGGCATCCCGCGTGCCGGACTGGCTGGAGGAGGCGGACATCTCCCGCATCCAACAGATGTTCTCGTCTGGAGAGTTGACCACCGAAGAGCTTGTCTACGAATACCTTGGCCGCATCGCCAACGAGAGCGCATTGCGCTCGCTATGCGAAGTGAACCCCGACGCGCCCGCCATCGCGGCAGCGCTTGATCGCGAGCGGCGCGCAGGTAGCGTGCGCGGCCCGCTTCACGGCATTCCCGTGCTGCTCAAGGACAACATCGATACCGCGGACCGCATGCACACATCCGCAGGTTCTCTGGCCATCGCGGAGCATGTCGCTGCGCGCGACAGCCATGTCGCGGCACGCCTGCGCCGCGCCGGCGCCGTCATCCTGGGGAAGGCCGCGATGACGGAGTGGGCCAACTTCATGACCGAGGGCATGCCGTCCGGGTACAGCTCCCGCATCGGCCAGGTGAAGAACGCCTACGGCGCCTTCGATCCGGGGGGCTCCTCATCCGGATCCGGCGTCTCCGTCTCCGCGAACCTCACCATGCTTGCGGTCGGCACGGAGACCTCCGGCTCGATCCTGAATCCCGCAAGCCAGAACTCCGTCGTCGGGGTCAAGCCGACCATCGGCTTTGTCGGCCGCTCTGGGATCATCCCGATCTCGCATAGCCAAGACACCGCGGGGCCCTTGGCGCGGACCGTGCAGGACGCTGCGCACCTGCTCTGGGCGCTCGGAGGACCGGACCGCCGCGATCCCGCGACATGGTCCGTGGACCTCCCGGCGCCGCCCGCGCTGGGCAGGGACGCGCTGCACGGGCGGCGCATCGGCGTCCCGCGCAAGATCTACTTGGATGAGGTCCCCGCAGACCAGCTGGAGGTCTTCAACGCGGCCCTCGGCGCGCTGCAGTCGGCCGGTGCACAGGTCGTGGACCCGGCGGAGATCCCGACCGCCGACCGGGAGTGGACGTTCGATGTCCTGATTTACGAGTTCAAGGCGGATCTCAACGCATACCTGCGCACGGTCCGCCCGGAGCTCGGGGTGCGCAGCCTGCGCGAGCTGATCGTCTTCAACGAGCGCCACCGCCGCCAGATGCTGCGATACGGGCAGACCCTGCTGCTGGCGGCGGAGGCGACGAGCGGCTGTCTGACCGAGCCGGATTACCTGCGCTCGCGGCGCAACGACCTGCGCTGGTCGCGCGAGGAAGGCATCGACGCCGTCCTCTCCGGGATGCGGCTGGACGCGCTCGTATTCCCGTCCAGCTACGGTTCCGACATCGCCGCCAGGGCAGGATACCCCTCCGTGTCCGTTCCCTGCGGGTATACCGCGCAGGGGGAACCTGTGGGCCTCACCTTCACCGGCCCGGCGTTCTCGGAAGCGACACTGCTCGAGCTCGCGTATGCGTTCGAGCAGCACACCAAGGTCCGCAGGCCGCCTGCTGCCTCCTGACAGGCGAGGGTGGAAGCAGGCACGGCAGCGTCGGGCTGCCGTGCCTGCCGGTTTGCGGAGTGATGCCGCCGCTTCGCTGCCTAGGGAGCAGTCGCCGCGCCGGCTTCCAGGCGCTCGAGGCGCCTCAGGATCTCGAGGATCGCGTCATTCTGCGCTTCCAGGTGCTGCAGGATGACGCGCGCCTCCTCCTCCGCCTTCTGGTTCACCTCGTAGTCGAGGTGCGCCTCGATCCGATCCTTCTCGGCCTGACGGTTCTGCGACATCATGATGATCGGTGCGGCGTAGGCGGCCTGAAATGACAGAGCCAGATTCAACAGGATGAATGGATACGGATCCCAGTGCATGATCCAAGCGGCGACGTTCAGTGTGACCCACGCCACCAGGAGGACGCTCTGGGTAATGATGAACGTCCACGAGCCCATGGTTGCCGCAAACCGGTCGGCAATCCGGTCTCCCATGGACCGCTTGTCCTCGAAAACCCTGTTAACATTTTGGATCGGCGGATGGTCATGTTCGAACTGCTTCGGGAACTGCAAGGAGCCACCTCCTGCCCAGATGCCCAAGGGTAGGGAGTGCCGCAGCATGGCCGCCATACCTTGCCGCCGTCCATCACGGCCGCGCAGCGCGTTCTGCTATCTATGCGCCGCAAACGAGAGGCTGGCGAACTCTGCCGAGTATACGGGCCCGAGTCCGAGGGCGCCGGGCGAAGCGTAGTGCAGCGACGGCTGCACCAGCGCGCCGTTCCATCCGTATTCCAGGAACACGGCGGGGGCCTGGGCGAGGAGGATCTGATTCGCCTGGCGGTAGTAAGGGACGCTCTGCGCGGGCCCAAGCGCATCCGCACTGGCGAGCAGGCTCTGCAGAGACTGGCTTTGGAAACCGGAGAAGTTCGCCTGGCCGTTCGCCGCAAAGAGGTTGTTGAAGAGGTCCTGGGGGTTCGGGTAGTCGGCAGCCCACGTCAGGAGATACATCCCGTAGGTGGTCTGCGACGCGTTCTGGGCGCTCGTGAAGAATGTCGTCCAGGACACAGGTTTGAGCGTCGCCTGGAGCCCGAAGGGCGCAAGTTCCTGCTGCACGATCTGCATGGCCTTGTCGACATTCGGAGCGCCGGACTGGAAAGCGAGTTCGAATTCCGCGGGATGCTTGGGCGAGATGCCGGCAGACAGCAGCAGCTGAGATGCCTGCAACTGGTTCGGCGCGTAGGGATACGCGGCAGCGGCGTCATAGCCGGGCAGGCCCGGCGCAAACAGGCCGTCGTTGTCGAGCGGTGCCCTGCCGCCGGTGAGGGCAGCGTTGATCGCGGAGCGGTCCAGGATGTAGTTCACCGCTTTGCGCACCGCAAGGCTGTTGAACGGATACTGGCTGACGTTGAACCCGAGGAAGGTCACAGCATCCGCGGGCGCCGTGTGCAGCCGCTTCTTGAGGGACCGGTTTCCCAGCACGTCCTGATAGGTCTTCGCGTCGAGTGCCCCTGTCTGGGTGCCGATCATGTCGAGTTGGCCGCTCTTGAACTTTCGCAGCTGCTCGGCCGGCGTCACGCCGAGCAGGGTGGAGATCGTCCGGATCGCGGGCTTCTTGCCCCAGTAGCGCGGGTTTGCAGCGAGAGTGATCTCCTGGCCGGGCACCCAGTTCTTCAGTACGTATGGCCCGGTTCCGACGGCGTTTGCCTGGTAGGAGGAGAGTCCGTATTTCGCTTCGACCTTCGGGTCGCCGATCGCTGCGGACATGAGCGCGAGGGCGTTCAGAAACGTTCCGCTGGGAGCCGTGAGGTCAAACTCCACCCTGTGCGGGCTCAACACCTTTACGCCAGTAAGGCTCGTGGCGGTTCCCGCGTTCCAGGCCGCGAATCCCTGAATCATGCTGTAGGCGAAGGCGTACGGGGCATTTGCCGCCTTTGACGTCATGCGCTGGATGTTGTACTGCACCGCAGTGGCATGGAACGCATCGCCGTTCGAAAACTTGACACCTTTGCGCAGGGTGAAAATGTAGGTCTTGCCGCCGTTCGTCACAGTCCAGGACGTGGCCAGGTCCGGCTCGATCTGCGAGCCGTCGGGACCGTACTGCACGAGGGTGTCGTAGATCGCGTGCATGTAGCCCTGCGAGACGCCGTCGAACCATTGGGCGGGGTCCAGCGTCGCGATCTCGCCCGCCTGGGCGATGTGCAGGGTGGTCGGAACGGTTGAGACGGGGGTGCCGCTGGAGCAGCCCGCCACGAGCGTCGCGACGGAAAGAGCGCCGAGGGCGGCGATCAGCGTGCGGGCGGAACGGCTGCGCAATGAAGGTCCTCCTCGATCAGCGGCTCAATGGGATGGGTCGGCGGGGGAAGCCCGCCTCCGCAGGTAGTTTACACCCGGCGCGGGACAAGTCCTGCCATCCGGTCGAATTGTGGATTGGAACA
>JAKAPV010000071.1:0-6719 GCA_021806845.1 Bacillota bacterium
TGCCGCCCAGGCGGTCGACGAGATCTGTGCCGAGTGCGCCCTGCCCGCACCCGCAGCATTCGGCATCAACCCAAGATCGCTCGGTCGCGCGGCGCCGCAGATGGCCCGCGATGCGCTCGCGAGCGGGAGCCCCCAACACAACCCGCGCCTGGCGAGCAGCGAGGAGATCGAGGCGCTCTATGCGCAGGCGCTTACGCCGTCCGCAGCGCGCACGGCTTTCGCGTAGACGCGCGGCGCCCTAGAATAGAGCAAACGCTGGCGGAAGGTGGGCGCCGATGGGCGATCCCGTGACCCCGCTCGACATCGCGCTGGCGATCCGCGCCGCGCGCGGGCACTGGGCCGGGCTCACGCGTGAGACGGCCGAGCGCATCGCGCGCATCGTGCTGGGCGTCGCCGACGTGCCGGCGGTCGCCATCACCGACACCGCCCGCATCCTCGCCTACGAGGGTGCGGGCTGTCCCTACATGCGTCCGGGGCAGCCAGTGCAGACGAAGGCGACGCGCCAGGTGCTGCGCTCCGGCGACGTGGCTCTGATCGAGCGCAAGGAGGACCTGCACTGCCCCGTCGCAGGCTGCCCGTGCGCCGTGCAGGCCGCGGTCATCGCGCCCCTGAAGGTGCAGGGGGAGGTCGTCGGGACCGTCAAGCTCTACGCCGAGCGCCCGGGCCCGATGCCCGGCTACGCCACCCGCCTCGCGATCGGCATCTCGGAACTCCTCTCGCTGCAGGCGGAGATCTCGGAGGTGGAGCGCCAGAAGGAGCTCCTCGCGCAGGCCCGCCTGGAGGCGCTGCAGGCGCAGATCCGCCCGCACTTCCTCTTCAACACGCTGAACACGGTGATCGCCACGAGCCGCGTCAATCCGGACCTCGCGCGGGAACTCCTGACGGAGCTCGCGGCCTTCTTGCGCCACACCATCAGCTACCGCGGCGACAAGATCCGCGCCATCGACGAGATCGCCTTCGTCCAGCAGTACCTGCGCCTCGAGCAGGCCCGCTTCGGCGATCGCATCGCCGTGCAGTTGCGCGTGGAGCCGCAGGCCGAAGCGGCGCTCATCCCGGTGCTGGCGCTGCAGCCGCTCGTGGAAAACGCGATCGTCCACGGCCTCGCGCCGAAGGACGGGCAGGGCAAGCTGCTCATCTCTCTGCGCAGGCGCGGTGCCGAACTGCAGATGGCGGTCGTCGACGACGGCGTCGGCATGCCGCGGGCGCGCCTGCGGCGCCTCTTCCTGCCGCAAGAGAGGGGCGGCATGAGCCTCGGGATCGCCAACGTGCACGAGCGGCTGCACGCGCTCTACGGCGTCCACGGCCAGATCCGGCTGCGCAGCCGCCCCGGCCGGGGGACGTTCGCCGTGGTGCGCCTGCCGTTCGAAGTGCGGGAGGAGGCGTGATGCTGCGCGCGCTGATCGTGGACGACGAGCCGCCCGCCCGCTCGGAGCTGCGCTACCAGTTGGAGCGCCATCCGGACGTCGAGGTGATCGGCGAAGCCGCAACCGCACGTGAGGCGCAGGCCCTCATCCGCGCCGTAGAGTACGACGTGCTTTTTTTGGACATCCAGATGCCCTCCGCGAGCGGCCTCGAGCTGGCGCAGGAGATTCACCGCGGTCGGCTGAAGCCGCCGTACGTCGTCTTCGTCACGGCGCATGACCAGCACGCCCTCGGCGCCTTCACGCTGGGCGCGGTCGATTATTTGCTCAAGCCCGTGTCGGCGGAGCGCCTTGCGGAGACGCTCGACCGGCTGCGCCACCTTTGCGGCGCGGCTTCTCCGGCACCTGCGGGGGAACCGTCGAAGCCGCGCTTCTTGACGGGCCTGCAGGGGGAGAGCGCCATCCCGGTGCCGCTCTCGGACATCGACTACCTGATGGCGGAAGGCGATCAGGTCTTCCTGCTCGCGGGGGGGCGGCGACTGCAGGTGCGCATGACGCTCTCGGACCTCCAGGAGGTCCTGCCGGAGCGAGAGTTCTTTCGCTGCCACCGCGGCTACATCGTCAACCTCGCACGTGTGGCGGAGATCGTGCCGTTCTTCAACGGCACGTACACGCTGCGCCTCAAGGGAAGCCGTCAGGAGGTGCCCGTCAGCCGAACGAACGCGCGCCGGCTGCGAGAGCACTTCGGGCTCACGTAGTCTAACGCGGGACATCCTTCATCCGTCTCTCACATACCCTTCGGCATACTAAGGGGAGCAAGGTCCTGAAGGGTGAAGGTTTTGACGAGATCGCTTTCCATTGGACCCGCGCTGACGGCACTCGCAGCGCTCGTCTCCCTGAGCCTCGCGGCCTGCGGCAGCGCGGCGCCGGCTCCGCACAAGGCTCCGCACAAGACCTCCCGCAAGGCGCTCCCCCTCGCCTGGAAGAGCACCGCCCGCAATCCCTACCTCCCGGGCGATCTCCTGATCGCCGACCGCGCGAACAACCGCCTGCTGATCGTGAATCCCCAGAAGCAGATCGTCTGGCAGTACCCGAACCCTGGAGAGAAGACGAACTTTCCGTTCGTCGGCCCGGACGACGCCTTTTTCACGAGCAACTACCGCGAGATCATCACGAACGAGGAAAGCTCCAACACCATCGCCATCCTGAACATGGCGAAGCGCAAGATCGTCTGGACCTACGGCCATTTCTCAAACGGCCCCGGCAGCAGCGCGCCCGGCTACCTCTACACTCCGGACGACGCGTTCTTGCTGCCAAGCGGCATCGTCACGGTCGCGGACATCCACAACCAGCGGATCCTGTTCATATCGCGCAAGACGCGTCAAATCGTGAAACAGTACGGCATCAACAATTACTCGGTGCACAATCCCCCGACCTCCTTCGCCGCGCCGAACGGCGACTTTCCGGGCCCAAACGGCTCGATGCTCGTGACGGAGATCGACGGCTCCTACGTGGACCTGCTCTCGGCGCAGGGCAAGCTGCTCTGGTCGGTGCACGTACACTTCCCGCACGCGAACTACAACTACCCCTCGGACGCGAACTTCACGCCGGACGGCAACATCATCGTCGCCGACTACGCGAACCCCGGCGAGATCCTCAAGATCTCCCCGCAGGGGAAGATCCTCTGGGACTACTTCTTCTCAAGCGGCCCGGGCATGCTCGACAACCCCTCGCTCGCCTACCAGCTCAAGAACGGCATGGTCGTGGTGAATGACGACGACAACAACCGGGTGATCGTGATCGACCCCAAGACCGATCAGATCGTCTGGCAGTATGGTCATACCGGCGTCGCGGGCAGCGCGCCGGGGTACCTCAACGATCCAGACGGCACGGACTTCCTGCCGGCCGGCGTCGTGCCGCCCGGTGTGAAGTAGGTCCACGCAAAGGTCCTGTCGCCGGGCTTGCCGAAGCCCCTTGGCAAAGGGGGCTTCCACCTTGTCGCCAGGGCCCGTGGAGCGCTTCGTGCCAGCGCCGGTATACGGCCGGACGCTGCAGGGTCTCAGCCTCAATCTCGTGGTGCAGGACGTCCTTCGCAGCGCCGCGTTCCTCGAGGGCGCACTCTCTTTGCGGGTGCTCTTCCAGGACGCCGGTTTCGCCGCGATCGCCGGCGCCGGCGCGCGCATCATGCTGCATGCGGACAGTACGTATGGGCGCATGCCCGCGCTCCACCGCCTCGCTTCCGGCGCGCCACGCGGCGGCGGCGTCGAGATCCGCCTGCTCGGGATCGATCCCGACCGGGCCGCGGAGCGTGCCCCCGCGTACGGAGGCGCGGTCCTGCTCGCGCCGCGCGACTTCGCGCACGGCTGGCGCGAAGCGCACCTTGCGGATCCCGACGGCTATCTCTACGCGGTCGGGTTGCCGATCGGGGACCCGGCCGGGGTGCCAGCCGGCGTGCGCCTGCGTCCCTTGCGGCCAGAGGACGCCGAGACGGTGCTCGCCGTGATCGACGACTGGTGGGGAAGAGAGATCCGCTCCCGTCTCCCGCGCCTCTTCTTCGAGCACTTCGCGACGACGAGCTTCGCGGCGGAAGACGAGCTGACAGGGGAACTGCTCGGGTTTCTCTGCGGCCTTGCCTCCCCCTCGCAGCCTGAGGAGTCCTACATCCACTTTGCGGGGGTCGCGCCCAAGGCGAGGCGCCGCGGCGTCGCGCGCGCCATGTACCGGGCGTTCTTCGACGCAGTGCGCGCACAGGGCTGTACAGCCGTCAGCTGCATCACGTCTCCGATCAACCTGGACTCGATCGACTTCCACCGGCGCATGGGCTTCACGCTCGTTGCCGGGAACGCGGTCGATGGAGGGATTCCCGTGCACCGCGGGCGCGAGGGTCCGGGTACGGTGCACGTCGTGATGCGATGCGAGCTATGGCCATGAATAAGCTCCCCGCGCCGCGGCGCGGGGAGCTGTTGCTTTAGACCGTCGGTTCGATCCCAAAGGCGTTGTTGAAGCGGTTCGTGTAGTGGAAGAGACCGATCATCGCGGCGACCTCCACGATCTCCGCCTCGTCGAAATGGCGCCGGAGGTCCGCGAAGAGCGCATCCGTGACCTCGCGCTCCGGGTGGTCCGTCATGTACTGCGCGAGGCGGAGCGCAGCCTTGGTGGGTTCGTCGAAGAGATCCGAGGTCTCGAACTCCGTGAGCGACTGCAGGTACTCCTCGGTCACACCGGTCCGCCTTAACAAGGCGGAATGGGAGCCCAGTCAGTAGCGGCAGGTGTTGCGCAGCGAGACGTAGACGGCGCAAGATTCCTTGATCCGCACCGCGACCGTGCCTGTGTAGGTCACGTCGTGCAGGTGCTGGGCCAGCGTCTCCATGATGGCCGGACGGCGGGCAAGCGTGCGGAACATGTTCGGCACGTTGCCGCGCTCCGCGAGAAAGCGCTCGAAGACGGGCTTTGCCTGCGCGGGCGCCGCATCGAGTGGCAATGGGTCGATCCGCGGCATCGGTACCACCTCCAGGCGTTGCGAACATGCATCCCGAAGGGATTGCCGCAGCGGTGGCCGGATTCCTCCCATCGCCCGTGCCGGAGTGTCAGTCGACGGACGCCGCCGGCTCCTCCGCCGTGCCGAGGTCTGCGGGTACGAGCCGCCACATCCCGATCGTAAGGGCGAGCGATGAGAGGACCCCGAGCGCCCAGGACCAGTAGAGCGGCAGAAGGTGGAGGAGCAGGCCGGCGGCGAGGGAGCCGAGCGGGTTGGCAAGGCCGAAGATCGTGAAGATCAGGCCGAAGGCGCGGCCGCGCACCTCTTCAGGAATGATGCGCTGGAAGAGCGTGAACATCACGGCGTTGCCGACGCTGTTCGCGATGCCGGCGAGCAGGAGCAGCCCGCCGGACAACAAGGGGGTTCCCGAGAGCGCGAACGCCCCGAAGAACAGTCCCATCAGGCCGAACATCAGCGTCGAGACGCCGCGCGTCGACATCCTGCGGAAGTAGCCGGTGCTGAGACTCCCGACGATCGCGCCGGCCGCCCAGCCGGCGTTGATCAGGCCGTACCAGAATGCGCTCGCGTGCAGGACGTGGTGGATCCAGTAGGGCAGCATGGTGAAAGCGGCCATGAACGCGAAGTTCAGCAGCAGGATCACCGGCAGGAGGTCGATCACCGCCGGGAGCTTGCGCACTACCGCGAAGCCCTCCCGCATGCTGGCGCCAAAACTGCTCTGCGGCCCTTGAGAGCCGCTGGGCGCCGGCTGCCGCTTGGAAGTCCGCAGCACAGCCCGCAGCATCAGCGAGATCGCGAGCGCCGAGATCCAGAAAGAGCCCATGTCGAAGCCGAAGACCCAGACGGCTCCGACGGCTGCGATGGCCGCGCCGCCGATGGCGGAACCCACGGCGGTGGAGATCTGGTTTGTCAGGTTGTAGACGCCGTTTGCGGCGGCGAGATCGTCAGCGCCGACAAGGCGCGGGACCATGATCGCCTCGGCGGGACCGAAAAGCGCGATGCCGAGCGAGTTCACCGCGAGCAGCGCGATGACGTCCGGAACGAGACTTCCCGGGATCAGCAGGGCGGCAAGTCCGGCGGCGACCGCGACCCCACGCAGGATGTCGGTCCAGAGCATGAGGCGCCCCGCGTCGTAGCGATCCACGATGACGCCGCCGCCTGCGGCGAGCAGCGTTGGCAGCACCATGGCAATGCCCGCTACGGAAAGGAGAACCGGCGAGCGCAGCTGGATTTCCCAAAGGCCCATGATCAGGAAGACAGCGTTGCCGAGCTGCGAAAAGAGCTGGCCGATCCAGAGGGAACGAAAGGCCGGGTAGCGCTGGAGAATACCCACAGATTGCCTCCTTCTCGTCACCGTCCCCGGGGTGGCGCTGCGTCGAGCGTAGCGCCCCGCCCGGGGCGAAGCATTGTACCTGGGTGCAGGTCGGGCACCGACCCAAGGGACAATCTGGCAAGCGCGCGACCTGCAGTCGAGGCCCGCAACAGCTTTCCCGGCACGATTTGCGCCAGAGCATCGCTTGCCAGTTAAACCAGATGACCTCAGGAGTACGGGCCTTGCGAGGTGTGCATCCCTAAGCCGAGGGGGCGGTTTGCGGATGGCTGAGCACCCGATTCAGGGCCTGATGAAGACAGCTATGGAGAGTATAAAGGACATGATCGACGTCAACACCGTGATCGGCGAGGCGGTCGAAACGCAGAACGGTGGCGTGATCATTCCGGTCTCACGCGTCAGTTTCGGCTTCGCGGCCGGCGGCGGCGAGTACGGGGCGGCGACGGGCAAGCGCGAGTCGGACGGCGTGCGCGAAGAGGCCTTGCCGTTCGGTGGCGGCTCCGGTGCGGGAGTTTCGGTGCAGCCAGATCGG
>JAKAPV010000071.1:6729-11912 GCA_021806845.1 Bacillota bacterium
TTCCGGCCAGCCGGTCGGATTTCTCGTCATGCAGCAGAACGAAGTGCGGCTCCTGCCGGTCGACCAGAACGCGGTGCTCGACCGCGTGCTCGACGAAGCGCCGCAACTGATCGAGCAGATCGGCACATGGATCCGTCCGCGCGGCGAGCGGGCGGCAATCAGCAGCGATGCCGAGGCGGGCGGCGCGAGTGGCCGCGGGTACTGAGGAAGCGCTGGGGCTCTCGGCATGGACGCGCCTTCAGCCAATCTGGCAACGGGGGCGCGTCGTTCGCTACCCGCATCAAATCGAAGCGGCGAAGGAAATCGTAGGACGTCTTGAGGGTTCGGCTCTTCTGGCAGATGAAGTCGGTCTCGGCAAGACGATCGAGGCAGGGCTCGTGATGGAGGAGCTGATGGCGCGAGGGGAGGTATCGCGCACCCTGATCCTCTGTCCGGCGGCGCTGCTCTTGCAGTGGCAGCAGGAACTTTGGCAGAAGTTTGCCCGCCGCGTGCAGATCCAGCCGTTGACGCCGCCGCGCCAAGGCGTGGTGCTGGCTTCGCTCGACTGGGCGAAGCGGGATCCCCAGCGCAAGGCGTACCAGTCCGTTGGCTGGGACCTCGTGGTCGTGGATGAGGCCCATCACCTCAAGTCCCGGCGCAGCCAGAACCACAGCTTTGTCGCGGGCCTCCAGCGCAAGCATCTCGTCCTGGTGACGGCCACGCCCATCCAGAACGAACTCGCGGAACTCTACAGCCTCGTCTCGCTGGTGAAGCCGGACATCTTCGGCAGCTACATGCAGTTCTACCGGCGCTTTTTACTGGCGCCGCGCCGTCCGCGCAACGTGGACGAACTTCGCCATGAGCTCTCGTCCGTCATGGTGCGGCGCACCAGGCACGAGGCAAAGATCGTGCTGCCGCCGCGCAAGGCGGAACTTCTGCTCGTGCAGCTGAGCCGAGACGAACGGGAACTCTACGATCGCGCGACGGATGCCCTGATCGAGGCGTACCGCGCCCGCCGGGCGAGCCAGGAGACGATTCTGCCGCTCGTGCTGGTGCAGCGCGAGCTCTGCTCATCGAGCTTCGCGCTGGCGGAGACGCTGCGGCGCATGGGCGACTCCTGGTTCGGTCCGCATGCCCAGGACCTCCTGCGGCGCGCCGAGGCGATCGGCACCAATCAGAAGGCGGAGGCGGCGACCTCCCTGCTCTGCGGCATGAAGGAGCCCGCTCTCGTCTTCACCGAGTACCGCGCGACCCAGGCATATCTCGGGCGCAAGCTCTCGCAGGCAGGGCTGCAGGTCCATTACCTGCACGGCGGCCAGAACCGGCACGTGCGCCAGGCGGAGCTGCAGAGTTTCGCCGAGAACGGCGGCGTCCTCGTGGCGACGGAGACGGGCGGCCAGGGTCTCAATCTGCAGACCGCGTCGGTCATCGTGAACTACGACCTTCCCTGGAACCCGATGCGCGTCGAACAGCGCATCGGCCGCGCCCATCGCCTCGGTCAGACGCGCGAGGTGCGGATCCTCAACCTGTGCGCCCGCGACACCGTCGAGGAACACGTGCTGCGCCTCCTGCACGAGAAGATCGACATGTTCCAGCGCGTCATCGGCGATCTCGACGTGATCATCCGGCATCTGGAAAGGGAGCGTCCGCTCGAAACCGAGCTCTTTGAACTGTTCCTGACCCGCGAGCGCGACGAGATCGATCGCAGACTCGAGGAAATCGCTGCGCGCGTGCGACCGACCGCCACGCAGGAGAGCGTGCCGGCTACGTTGTAACCATATGGACAGACAGAGTCGCTGACGGTTCGACAGGAGGTGAGGGCGTACGCGCGTGGCGCGAACGCTGGGAGAGCTTTCCGCGGCCATAGCAGAAACCCCTCACCCGATCGGCCTCGTCGTGACGAGAGGTTACCTGCATGCGGGACACGGCGCACTTGTGCGTGCCGCGCACGAGATGGGCCGCGCCGTCGTGCTCTGCATCTTCCTGAGCCACCGTCAGTTCGGACCCGGCGAGGATTTCACCCTTTACCCGCGAGACAGCGAGCGCGACCGCGAGTTCGCCGAGCAGGCGGGCGTCGACGTCTTCTGGCAGCCTGCGGAGGAAGACGTCTACCCGAGAGGCATGTCGACAGAGGTGCACATGCCGAGGCTCGAGCAGGCAATCAACGGCGTGGTCCGCCCAGAGGTGCTGCGCTCGCAGATCACGGCGATGGTGCGTCTGATCGGGCTCACGAAGGCAGCCTCCGTCTACTACGGCGAGCAGGACTGGTACAAGGCGGCGGCGATGCGCATCGTGCTCAGCGACCTCGCCGTCGGGACCGAGATCGAGACGGTGCCGACGCGGCGGGCCGAGGACGGCCTCGCGCTCGGCTCCCTGAACGAGCGCCTGCGCCCGCAGGAACGCCAGAGCGCGGCGCGCATCTTCGAGGCCCTGAAGTGGGCCCAGGAGCTCTTCGCAAACGGCGAGGTGGAAGCCACGCGGCTGCTCGGGAGAACGTCCGCGGCGCTGACGCGCATCCCGGGCTTCCGCCTGCAGTACGTGCATCTCGTCGATCCAGCGACGCTAGCCGAGCGGCCAAAGGCGGCGCCGGGCGACATCCTGATGGCCGGCGGCTACTTCGGGCGCACGCGCCTCGACGACGCGGTCCGGCTGCCGGACACCAGCGCGTAGCGTCTCGCATAAGCTGGCAGCAGACGCTTCCGCACAGGGGAGGCGCTGCCGCATGGATGCTTGGGGACTCGAACTCGAACGCGGAGCGGAACGAGACAGGGCGAGGCACCAGGAGCTCTTGCGCCAGGCGCTCGCGAACCACCTGAAGGAACTTGTCGTAGAGGAAGCCCTGATCGGCGGAGGCGAACGCGGCCTCCGCCTCTCGTATCCCGTGCTGCGCGAGCGCCGCCTGCGCTTTGCGCAGGAGGAAGCACAGGCGCAGGTCGTGCACAGCGGCGAGGGAGCCGGCGGCGATGGCGCCGACGGCCGCGCGGGCGAACATCCGGGCGAGGACGAACTCGAGTGGCTGCATGAGCGCGTCGCGGAGGAACTGCACCGCCGCTGGCGCCTACCGGAGCTGGAGGGAAGCCCGCTGATCGGCAGCCGGCCGGCCGACGTCGTCCGGATCCGCAGGATCGGTCCCTGGCCGAATCTGCACCGTCGACAGAGCATGCTGGCCGCGGTCCGCAGGGCGCGCCGGCAGGGGACTCCCGTACACCTGCGCGAGGAGGACCTGCGCTTCCGCTCGAGCGCGCCGGACCCGATGCCGGCGCCGGATTGCCTGATCATCGCCCTGCGCGACGTCTCAGGCAGCATGGGGGACGAAAAGAAGCTCCTGTGCCGCAGCTTCTTCCACTGGCTGGTGGGCTTCGTGCGCTCAAGCTACGGCCCGATCGAGATCGCGTACGTCGTGCACCATACGGAAGCGAGGCGGGTCGAGCAGGAGGAGTTCTTCCGACGCGTCGAGTCCGGCGGCACCAAGGTCTCCTCGGCGTATCGCATGGCACTCGACCTGGCGCGCAGCGCGAAGACGACGGGGAGGCAGGTGCTCGTTCTGCACTTTACGGACGGCAACTGCATGTCGGGGTGACTTAGGAGCGCAGCGCAAGGAGCAGGTCTCCGTCCGCCTGGACGTCGATGCGCTCGACGAGCGCCTGCACGATCTCGCGCCGCTCCGCGTGGCTCGCGCGGATCCACACGCGCGCGAGACCTGCGGCTGCGGCGCGGCGGCCCTCCGCCGTAGAGTCCAAGGGTGCCGGTTCGCGCAGAGCGCGCTCTCTCTCGCGCCGTAGCTTCTCGAGGCGCTGTCGCACGACATCGCGCGGCAGCGTGCCGTCCTCGACCGCCGCCACGAGGCGCGCGACCTTGGCGTCGAGGGCCGCGGATTCGCTGCGACGGCTGGGTGCCCCGAGCGGGTTCGGGGCGCGGACAGCCGTTGCCAGCGCCGCCGCCACCGCGTCGTCCAGCCGTTCGGCCCGCACGTAGCCGGGACCGCAGCGATGTCCGGTGCGCTTGATCCGGTCGCAGATGTAGTAGCGCACGCCGCTAGTGCTCTTGTGGCCGCCCATGCGGCCTCCGCACGCGCCGCAGAAGAGCACCCCCGTCAAGAGGTACGGCGAAGCCTCGCCGCGACGGGGTCGGCCGGGCCCCTTGCGCCTGGCCTCGATCGCGTCCTGCGCTCCGAGCCATGTTTGCTCTGGCAGGAGCGGCGGGTGCCCGGATTTGATCCACCCTTCGGGCGTGCGACGCTCGCCCAGGTAGGCGCGATTGTGCAGGATGCTGCTCACCGTGCTCGCGTGCCAGCGCCGACGGCCGAAGGGCGGGGGAGCGCCACGGGTGGCGAGAGCGGCCGCGATGCGGTCGAGGGAAGCTCCCGCGATGGCCTGACGGTAGATCATGCGGACCCAGTCCGCGTGCTCGTCGTCGGGCTCCAGCACGCCCCCCTCGCCGTAGCGGTAGCCATACGGCGCCGCCCCGGCCCATTTGCCCTGCGAGAGGCGCTGGCGGTATCCGATCGTGCTGCGCTCGACGATGGTGGCCCGCTCGAGCTGTGCGAAGACGGCCAGCATGCCGACCATCGCCATGCCGGCAGGGCTCAGGGTGTCAAAGCTCTCGGTGGCGCTGCGAAAGCCCGCGCCGCACGGGGTGAAGATGTCCTCTATCAGGTGGAGGACATCGCGCTGTCGGCGCGAGAGGCGGTCGAGCTTCCAGACGAGCACCACGTCGAGGAGACCGGCCTGGACGTCGCCGATCAGATGCTGGACCCCAGCGCGCTCCAGGTCCTTGCCGGAGGCGCCTTCATCGGCGTACACGCCGGCGACCTGCCAGGCCTGTGACAGAGCGTAGGCCCCAAGGCGCTCGCGTTGTGCGGCGACAGAATACCCCTCCCGCGCCTGTTCCTCCGTCGAGACGCGGATGTAGAGCCCGGCGCGCAGTCGCGTCCACCCCCGTCCTTGGGTACCGTAAGCGCCCCCTGCGCACCTCGCGGCGGGTCCGGATGGTCCGTTGCGCCGAGCGGTGCGCCAGCGGGCGTGTGCACAGGGCAGGGGGCGCGCGCAGTCTCTTTGGACATCACGCGTTGGAGGCCTTCACCCCCCGAGGGGGGCGACGCGACCCTTGCCACACTGACAGGGTTCCTGCGCGCTGCGGCGCACACGCCCGGCACTGATGAACGGGTACGCGCCGGCCCGTCAGATATGCCGCCGGCCCGTCGC